>NHEU02000017.1 GCA_002171495.2 Alphaproteobacteria bacterium TMED93 | reverse complement strand
AATTTTTTTTTTAACTTTTGTATTAGTAGATAATTTTATTACTTCAAAAGTTAAATCATTTATTTCTTTAGGCGTAAGAATATATGAGTAAATATTATTCAAGTGTTCAAATATAATATTATGAAATACTTTATTATTCATTTTGTACTTTATTATTTGTTGTCTTCTACAACAGATCTTCTTAACTTAGTCAAAAATCCAGGTGAAGCATACTCTACTCTTTGCCAGGAAGGAATGAATGGCTTTTCCATTGGTTGAGACAAAAAAGATTTACCGGCTTTGATAATATTTTCTGCAAAAATTTCTACAGTTTTTTCTTCTAAATTAATATCTAAATTTAGTCCATTCATTTTTGCATCATTTTTGTATATATCTATATATTCTAAAGCACGCCTATAATAAGTTGCTTTTAATGTCCTAAAGCTTTCTTCATTGAAAGTATGCCCTTGTGTAGCCATTTTTCTTAAAAAAGCCTTAGTTATATCAATTGTCATTCTAGATAAGCCTCTACTTTCATCATTTGCTGATAACTCTTGATGTTTATGGTCGTATTGATCGGCTAAATCTACCTGACAACAAAGTTTACTTGAATAGTTTCTTTGAAGCTCTGATAATATTCCTATCTCTAATCCCCAATCACTTGGAATTCTAATTTCCCTTAGTAAATGCATCCTGAAGGCATACTCGCCTGCTAATGGGTATTTAAAAGAATCAATAAATTCAAGATACTCATTTTTTCCAAACAACATAATTAAGGATTTCACTAAAGGAGTTACTAATAGCCTTGTAACCCTGCCGTTTAATTTATTATCTGCATATCTAGGATAATATCCCTTTGAAAAACTATATCCCATGCTTCTACTTACCAATGGATAAAATAATTTAATTAATATATTTTCATCATATGTTTTAATATCACAATCATGAAGAGCAACTGCCTCTGCAGTATTTCTAGCTAATGCATACCCTATACAATACCAGACATTTTTCCCTTTTCCATCCTCTACATCTGCAATACCTTCTTTGTGCAAAACTTTTTGTAAGGAGTTGAGTTTAGGACCGTCATTCCACAATATACTATGCTGAACATTTAATTTAGAAAAATACTCTCTGGCATGCAAAAATTGTTTATGATTTGCCTTGTCTAACCCTATTATTACATGGTTTAAAAAATTAATTTTATTTATACTCTGAATTATATTTTTTAAAGCATCAGCTTCTAGTTCTGAAAACAAACAAGGTAAGATAAGTTCCATAGGTTGTTCTTGAGAAATAATATCTAACTCATTTGCTAATGCTTTATTATTAGCGTTATTAAAGTTATGCAACGTAGATACTATTCCATTTTGATAAAAATCAGATATTTTTTCTCTCCATCTCTTTATTTATTTTAGTTAATAGTTCTACCCAGCCCTCTGGAGCAGAACTTTTACTAATAAAAACATTATAGTTTTTAATTAGACTTATTTTACTTTTTTCTTTCCTAATTACCATTCCAGAGTAATCAGTATAATTTAATATTTCAACATCATTTTGACTATCACCTATGGAAATAGTTATACAGTTGTTTATATTAAATTTTTTTAAATACATTTTTTTAAAATAAATTAATGCATCTAATTTTGTATGTATCCCAGAAACATTTATCATTTTACCACCAAAAGTTGCTTGCAAATTTAATTTTATCAAGTATTTCCTAAATAAGGCTAGCAAGCTATTACTTCCGTTCCAGATTATAGATACAGAAAAATCTCTGTTATTAAAGTCTATTAGTTCATTTTTTTTTAATTTAGTTATTTCAGCTTGTTTATCTAATGATAAATCTTTAATAAAAGTTATATTACTTAAAAATCTTACAGGCAATATTTTCAACCTCCTAAAAATTTCATTAGATTTTATAGCCTTTTTATTTATAACTTTTTTAAAAGTTAAATCATTATTATTTTTTGACTTAGGAATATAAAAACTTGAACCATTTTCTGAACTTAAAGAAAACTTAATATTATTTTTATTATATAGTTTTTTTACCTCAGTATAAGTCTTACTTGTCAAAGCTACTATAATATAATTTTTTGAAATTAGTTCTTTTATAAAATTATCTAAAACTTTAGGATAATATTTATTTTCTTTTAGCAAACTTTCATCAAGGTCTGTAAATATAATTTTTAAATCTTTAAGAATATTTTTTCTCTTTAATATTTTTTTAATAATAATTAATTATTACTTTTTATTTGTAAAGATTTCACTAAAAATTTATTTTAAAATAAAATCTAATACTTATTCAAATAATNTTTTTTTTGATAATTAAAATTATGTTATTATTGAGAATTTTAATTTTAAATATATAATTTTGTTGTGAGACTTTTTTTACTAAGTATATATTTTATTTGCAGTAATCTAATTTCAGATGAATTATCTTTTACTTGTGAAAATAATTACTCCTATAAATTAGTAAATTTAAAAAATGGCCAAAAATCTTATTTTAAGTATAAAAAAAATAANTGGACGGAAGTAAAAAACTTTAATATCTCAGGTAAAAACTTAGAACTCTTTATTCCTAATATGGAATATTTAGCTTGTTCCGATGAAAGTCTTACTGTTTGTAAATATAGCATTCGCATTAAAGATTTTAAAGGTAAAAGACCTACAGTAACTGAAGTTGTACTAAATGATTGCTATATAGGCACTATGGGATGCAATAAATATAAAAAAGGATTAGAACTTAACCAAAGCTTTTGCAAATTAAATTAACCTAAAAAAATACCCGTATTAAATAATAATACGGGTATTAATTTCTTGAAACTGCTAAAAATTAGTCAGCAGAAATTTTCATAATGTTACCTGAGTCTGTAGTAACATAAAGAGCATTGTCATAGCCCATTCTTAGACCACGGAATCTGTCGTTAATTCCTACAGGCATATGAATAACACTTCCGATAGATAATCCATCATCTGAAATATCATACATATCAATTCTTAATCCTGATGGAGTACCACCGAAACCAATTCCCATGATACCAGCAGCTAATCTACCTTCGTAGATACCCCAGTTGCTTCCTGTTAAGAATGCAGCTGAACCTGTACCTTGTGAATAACCATTGTTATTCCATGCTGGTGGCATTAGGTCTTTAAAACGAGTGTCACTCATTGGTGTGTAAGCAGCACGTACTGCTGGAGTCATACCTTCTTTTTGGTTTGGCTCATAACCACAATACTTATCTGGACAAGCACTTCTTCCGCCTCTTTTTTCAGCCGGATCCCATCCACCATTACCACCATTAACTAGAGCAGTAATTTCGTCATTGTGCCATGGTCCGTGCTCAGCAGTAAAAGCTCTTCCATCACTTGGACGGAAATCAATACCTTGAACATTTCTGTGTCCATAAGAATAGATACGTCCACCACTTTCTTTAATCTTGTTTTTTGGATGTCCGTTTCCATCGCCGTCAATTCTTAATACTTTACCAGCTATGAAGTTATTGTCTTGTGGACCTGGGCCCCAGTGTCTGTCTCCAGTACCAACCCAAAGATATCCTTCAGAGTCCATTCTCATTCTTCCACCATTGTGCGCACCTGGACCACCGAAAGGCTGGTCAGACTTGAATGGCTTAAATTGAATGTCTTTTACAATGTCAACTCTGTTAGAAACACTTTTGAAGTCCTTAGCAACAGTAAATTTCATTACTATGTTACCAAAACAAGAAGCATAGTTATCTTTCTTACATCCGTCTCCCATATATTTACTTGAGGTAGAATAAAGATAAAGAGTTCTATTTTTCTTAAAGTTATTGTCAAGCTCTACACCCAACATTCCTTCTTGACCACCGTAAGTGAATAAATCATCAGCTTGCATACCATAACCAGAAGATCCTTTAATACCTACTAGTTTATGAGTTGCACCACCTACTTGAACTGAAAGTCCTTTTGACTTTTCAGTAAAGAACATAGCTTTCATATCTTTTGTGAAAGCAAGGTCCCAAGGATTTTCCAAACCAGACATGATAACCATTGATCCGATTTGTGGAACGCCCTTATGATTGCCCTTTAAGGCAAAACTGTTAACTCCTATTAACATCATTAAAGATGTAATAACAGCAGCGAACAATTTTAGTTTACTTATTATATTCATAATAACTCCCTAATTGTTATTGTTTATATTTGGTTGATATTTCGCATCTTTAAGATACGCCGCTAAATTAGCAATTTCTTCATCAGTTAAAGGCATAGCCATCATTATCATGAGACTTGAGTTTGGACCAACTTCTATTTCATCCCTGTATGTTTCTAACATTGCAGTGATATATGAAACTTCCTTGCCAGAAATTTTAGGATAGCTAGCTGCTCCTTTTCCTGCAGGTCCATGACAATTGATACAAGACTCTCCGTACCTTTTCTCACCAGCTACAGGGTCACCTCCCAAAGAATATTTGGAAAAACCAAGTAAAGAAAAAAAAAGTAAGGCTATAATCGTATGTCTCAAGAAGTCTCTCCTCCCAATAAAAAAACTACATGTTCTAAGGATAGCTCTTTTTTTATTAATTTCAATTAACTTTTAAATATTATTTAATATTTAAGTAAGTTTTATAGAAAACCTTTATGTTTTTAAGAAATATTAGATTTTATTTTACAAAATACAGCATCTTTATAAGATTTTATGCTTCTTTTTTGATTAATTTGTACAAATAATTAAAAAAATACCTATTGCTTCTTAATTAAATCAAATTTAAACAACAGATTCGTAAATACTTACTTAACTTTTTAAATTTTAAGCAAATATTTATTAAGTTTATTAAAAATCAGTAATTATAAATAAAAAATTAATTAGCAATATAAATCTACTTTTTAAAAAAAAAATAAATTTATACTGCTACATTAATTAAAACTTAATCAAAGACTTGTTTGCTAATATTTTTTCTCTGTTTGTTAACGCTGTTTTTCTTCTTTGTTTAATTTGAACTTTGTTTTGCATGAGTGCACCAGCATTTTTTTCTGAAATATTAATAAGATCATTCATTCTTTTTCTATTATTTTTAACATTTTTCTCTAAAGAAGCCATTGCACTTTTGTTAGATTTTATTATTTTTGCATTACTACCAGGTTTTGCACTTTGAGGCTTAAGAGCTCCACTTATTAAAGCTTTATTAGTAGCAATTTGTTTGGCATTAAAATCAACTATAGATTGGTTAGCATCCATAATTTTTTTATTTATATCAATTAATTTCCCATTTACTGCAGCCATTTCTTCACTTACTTTAAGAAGTGCTGAATTTAAGTCAGATCTATGTTTTAAAAAATCAAGTGATGCTTTGTTTTTCTGAGCATTTATATAATTCTCTTCAACATCATTCTTAGTTTGATAACTTTCTAGAATTGCCTTTCTATTATCAAAAACTTCATCTGTATTACTATTTGCTAATTGTCTATTACCTAAAAATGCTGCAGAATAATTACTTAAAATCATCATTCTGTTCTCTTCTATCATAGACCTTGATAAATAAGCATTAGCTTTATTAGTCATAACTTCAGCATCTAACTTAAATATTTTTTTTCTATTTTCTTTGATTGATCTTGCGTTTATTTTTGACTTACTCATTTGTACCTCCCTTAAATACTTTAATTAAATAAAATCATCAACAATATCATAAGTATATATAGGGTTATATAAAATGTACAACCAATAGTTTCCCATCTTAAAAATGGTAAAATTATTACGAATTAATTAAACCTATTAAATATTAAAAATTATAATCTAGTAGCAAATAACTTTTGTGTCAGGCAAAGAGGATGCCTTATGAAAGTCATTCATACCCCCAAAAATAATATTATCAAGGCAATTGTCCTGATAGATTTTTCTTGCTTCAGCACAAGGTTTACAAATTAATATTTTAGAATTTGTATCGTTTATTACTTCTTCAAATCTATGAGGAGGTCCAAAAGGTACTATATCTTTTGCAACACCTCTGGAGGCTAGGTGAACAGCATCATGAAATAACATTATTGTGACCTTGTCTTTAACTTGAAGAGCAGATGCTGCAAAAATAAATGGCAACATAGCTCTAGTAGGATCTGTCGGCCCCCAACTCGCTGAAACAGCAAAGTGCATAATTTTATCTCCTTTATAATTAGTTAATGGTGTATTCAAATAACATATCACATAAATAATATATTTAAGTATTTAGAGTTATTGATTTTATTTCAAATCATATTCTAAGCAAAGTATTAGCATTTATTCATAGACAGTCATCTCATGCTAGATTTTTAAGCCCTTTTTAATATTTGCTAAAGTTACTGTTATGACCTTTCTATTTTTACTATATAGAAAATTATCATACCTACTTAGCTTCCAGGTTTTTTATAACTAGCCATTACCTCTTTATACATAGAAGAAACTTTTGTAATATCTGAACTTTCATATAAAGGAATTACTTTATAATCTGCTAATGTATCTGCCATCATTGCAGTTACTATTCCTGCACTTAAGTTTGCATACTCTGGAACTTCTGTAATCGCCATTACATGGTAGTGCTGTCCTACCATTCCATAAAAAGCTAATAGCTTTCCTCCTAATGCTTCACTTAAACTTCTCATTGCATCAGCTCTATCTACTCCCTCTTCCATCATTCCTTTTATTGCTTCTTTTGTATATTTAATTTTAATACAATAAATTGCCATTAATAACTCCTTTATTTAATTATTTTAATAAAATAATTTTAGCTTATTACAATAATTAGTTCATTTCTAGGCTCTAAATTATTCTAAAGAAAAATAATTTATTAAATAAATCATATTTATATAAGGTTATCTTATTTTAAAAAAAATATCTAGACTTAACCACCCCATTTTTGGAAACATGGCATATTTCCAGTTCTAGGAGACATCATAGTGTTTGGCCTACCCCCATTAGGAGAACATTTTGCCGACGCATCCTCGTATTCAAAAAAATTACCTGCAGCACTTTTAAATGATCTATTTCCTGTCCAAAAAGAACACATTGCACACATTTTTCTTTGCGTAGACTCTGATTTCATGTTGGGTTCCTTTTCAATATTTTTATTAGAAACATTTTGTTTTGAGAAGCTTTGTGAATCTTTGGTTTCATTATAAACAGTTTTTTCTCTAACTTGAGTAGAACTTTTTCTGAAGGGAGTAGAAGGTTGTTTTCTTCCATATTTAGATTTTTCATTGACCATTTCGAAAAAACTTTTCTGCCCAGTTCTCTCTCGATAGTTCTTAGCCCTTTTACTAACGGCAATTATAAATTTCATAATAAAGTAAATGAAAATCAAAAATATGGTAATGAAAAAATAAACTATAGGTGACCCTATAAAAAACTCATAAAATGAAAACTTCATTTTGTCTGTTAATAGATCTATTAAACCTACAATTATACATCCCACGTAATATATAAATAAATTTTTACCTAATATTTTCTTATTTATGTGAGGAAGGTTTAAAAAAAATTCTTTTGCCTTTTGTTTAAAAGGAATACCATTTTTAAATTTTATAGTTTGTAATAGAAAAGCCCAAAAAGAACCTATAAAAGTAGATAAGTAATAGTTATAATCAATTGCCTTAATTTTTTTAAACAAAAAAACTGACAAACCAATTAGTATAGCTATATTTATAAATTGTCCGTATTCATTCAATATATTCAAAATACCCTCAATTAAAAACTATAAGATTATATTAATTATCACAAATTATTAAATTTAAAATATAAATTTTGTTTACATATTCCATGTGTTTTATTTTTTACATACTACAGGTATATATGGCCCAATCATATCTCCCAATGTAAAACCGCATTCGGGATCGAAAAACCTATCATTTTTTCTAATACATTTTCCATTTTTATCTAGGTTTATAAATTCAATTCTATGAGAACAGTAACTTATACATGCTCTTTTTTTTAAAGTTCTATTTTTATTACCTTTACTTATTAATACTTTATAATCTTTACAATATCCGCCTTGGCGCGGTCTAATTAATAAAATATCAATTTCTCCGGCAGAATTGTTTTTAATATTTTTCCATTTAAGTGACTCATGAGTATTTAAACTAAAAAGGGCTGTCAGTTCTGCTTCACTATGTAAGCA
Organism: Alphaproteobacteria bacterium TMED93; assembly: GCA_002171495.2. Taxonomy (GTDB): domain Bacteria; phylum Pseudomonadota; class Alphaproteobacteria; order TMED109; family TMED109; genus JAYYAX01. The sequence goes on along the minus strand of NHEU02000017.1, from coordinate 1,503 downwards.
CTTATCTTCTTTATTTAAGCTCCAGCTAAATAAGTTTGCCGTCATCCCCAACAATTTCATAGGGTTATTATCTTCCATATTCTCTACGTTAAATGCTCCATCTTTTGTAGAAGGAACGATAGGAACATTACAATCATTTTTACTAAAACTGAATTGCGATAATAATAGAATATTAAAAAAGAGAATCAATTTATACATTTTTAATGACCCATTCATTGTCTATATTACAAGCAGTAATATAATCTATATTTATTTTTTTTTTCCTTGCTATTGTCTCTCTATAAGAAACACATTGATTATTATCTAAATAAAAACGCCTTACTATTTTAACCTCACCATCTACTTTCTTTTTTTTATCCATCCAAATACTTTTTTTTCCTACTTCTAAATAATTTACAGCAATGTAAATTGCTTTGAGGTGCTTTTCTTTATTAATATCACTTAATGAGTTCATTTTATTTAAAACCTTTAAAGTTAAAAATCTAAATGTTGAAGAAATAAAAAAGTTTGAGAATGACTGATTCATCATTAGTCCAGAAACATCAATAACATCTTCTTCATTAAATGGATAGTTTATGGGTCCGTATACATTTTTTTCAGAAATATTAGAATAAATATTTTTATTGCTAGAACAACCTATTAATAATAAAAAAATAATAATTAGTAAATTATTTCCCATCCAACTTCTTCTTTATAACACATAATACCTGTTTTTTTTACGTATCCTGCCTCATCCATATCATAAATATCAAAAAAGAACTCTTTGCAACTATCGTCTAAACTTTCACTTATATTTTTAATAGAAGTATCATCAGAGCATTTTAAAACTTGAATATTATTTTGTTTATCATCTTCCATTATAGATAATATTTCTATTTTACAGTTGTTTTTGTCACTTGTTTTAATTGTATATTTCCTATCCTTATAATTCGTACATGAAGATAGAAAAAAAAATATAAATATTATATTAACGATTTTCAATAATATAGTCATCAAAGCTTTTTATTAATGCTTTTTCTAGAGATATTTTTAAATAGGTTCTGTATCTATCACCTTTTGTTTTAAATATTTCTCTTTGTTGCTCTTTGAAACCTCTTGTTGAAAAATTTTCGACTATTATATTCACATCACCTTCAGTAATGACTTTTTCATTAACTGATGAGACTTTAAAATTGGAGTCTAGTAGTCCCTTTAATTTTTGAGCTATGTTATTTAAAGCTAACATCTTAGATTTTTCTAAAGACAACTGCATATCTGGAGATATGGAAGTAGCTATTGCGTAAATATTTTTTTCATCTTCATCTTTAAAATCAATAAACCATGCAGGTACTTTATTATCTATATCATTATCTAGGTTAAAATATTTATTTGAACAACTATTTAGAAATAGTGCAAAAACAAATATTAAAAAAATCATATATTTCATATTTGTATCTTAATTAATTAATATATAAAATACTATAACGAAAATTTTCTTTTCATCAAACTTTCAAAATAGAAATT
>NHEU02000041.1 GCA_002171495.2 Alphaproteobacteria bacterium TMED93 | reverse complement strand
TTATTAATAACGCAGCAACTGCTGTCATAATGGCACCGATAGCTTATAATATTGCAATTTCAACAGGTAATTCGGTTGATGCTTTTTTGATGGCTATTTCAATAGGAGCTAGTTGTGCGTTCTTATCGCCTATAGGGCATCAATGTAATACACTAGTTATGGGTCCAGGTAATTATAAGTTCGGAGATTATTGGAAATTAGGATTACCATTAGAGATAGTTATAATATTAGTTTCAGTTCCATGCATAATATATTTTTGGAGCTAATAAGTTATCTACCCTTTAGATTAAACCATTGATTAGAAACTTATGAACTAAATTTTTAATTTAGTTTTTTTAGATACTTAGTTTGCTATATAATTTTAATTCTTTTTATAATTCTTGAATTTTTGATATTTATTATCAGGTATATTACACTTACCTTTCCATTCAAAGGCAGCATTCTTTGTTTTTTCTTTGAAATCTGATATTCTTGCTGTTGCACCAATACATTCTTGACCAATTAAGAACTGCCATCTACCTGTTCCAGATATAATAGTGAAGCCATTAGTTCTAACATCTTCTTCACCTTCTAAATTTTTAAAATGAAGATAAGCTTTATCTCCATTCCTTTCTCTATAGTAGCACATTACATTGGCTTCTATACCTTTACCTTTTTCAAACTCTTGTATTCCATGGCAGTTAGCCTCACCTGTAATACCTAAGTCTGTTAATACTACACCTTGATTACTATAAACTATATATTTTCTGTCTTTAGAAATATCGTATACTTTTTCATAATTATAGAAGCCATAAGTATCAAATAATAAAGTATTAGAAGCTACTGTCTTTAAGAAAATAAAAACTGATATAATGCTTAATAAGAATTTCATAGATTTAATATATATTATCACGACTTATTCACAACTGTAGTTTNAATTGTAGAGTAGAAATCACTATGATATNATNAAAGCTTATTTANTAACGCGTTTGAGGTAGAAAAGGGCAGAGGGCCTATCCGCCACATAACTTTATATAATTATTTATAAATAAAAATGAATGATATTATTTGTCCGCACTGCAAAAAAGCCTTTAAAGTAGACAAACAGGGGTACGCAGATATTCTAAAACAAGTTTATGACAAAGAATTTGACAATAAACTTAATGAACGCCTTCTTCAACTTGAAAAAGATAAAAGCATGGAAATTAATTTAGAAAAAAAAGAGGCAGAGAGAAAATTTCAGGTATTAGAGAATGAAAAAAATAAAATAATTGAAGAATTGAAGTTTAGTTTAAAAGAGTCTGCTAATATTAAACAGCTTGCTGTTTCTGAAGCAGTCAAAGACATAGAGAAAGAAAGAGATAAATTAAAAAATGAATTAAATAATTCTGAACTTATAAGAAAAAATTCTGAAAATACACTTAAAGATAAGTATAAGGGAGAAATAAGACACAAAGAGGAACAAATTAAACTTAGAGAAGATACTATTCAAGAACTAAAAAATATGAAAACTCAGTTATCTACAAAGATGGTAGGTGAAACTTTGGAACAACATTGTGAAAATGAGTTTAATTCATTACGTTCAACTGGTTTTCAATCTGCTTTTTTCGAAAAAGATAATGACGCAAGAACAGGTAGTAAGGGGGACTATATATTCAGAGATTATGAGAATGAAACAGAAGTTATTTCAATTATGTTTGAAATGAAAAATGAAAATGATGCAACTACAACAAAAAGAAAAAATGAAGATTTTCTTAAAGAACTTGATAAGGATAGAAGAGAGAAAAGTTGTGAATACGCCGTACTTGTATCTTTATTAGAAACAGAAAATGAATTTTATAATAATGGAATAGTTGATATGGCCCATAGGTTTCCAAAAATGTATGTGATTAGGCCACAATTTTTTATTCCTATAATTACTCTTTTAAGGAATGCAGCAAGAAATTCTCTAAAATATAAACATGAATTAATGTTAGTAAAGCAACAAAACATTGATGTTACAAATTTTGAGTCCTCATTAGAAGAATTTAAAAAATCTTTTGGAAAAAATTATGACTTAGCTACACGAAAATTTTCAAATGCCATAGAGCAGATTGATAAATCAATTAATCATCTACAAAAAACTAAGGATGCATTATTAAGTTCTGATAATAATTACAGAATAGCTAATAATAAAGCACAAGATGTAACAATAAAAAAACTGACTAAGAATAATCCTACAATGGCAAAAAAGTTTGAGGATGACAAAAATGAATAATAAATATAGACGTAGTTATAATTTAATATTGTTATAATTTAGAATATTATAGTTCTGAATGAGTAATAAAAATAAAGGTAAAAAATGACTGAACAAAACACTAATAAACCATATCCAACAAAAGTAAGAGAAGGAAAACGTTACTTTATATGCTCATGTAAACTCACAAAAAAACAGCCTTTCTGTGATGGTTCACATGTAGATACTGATAATCAGCCATATATGTATACAGCTGAAGAAAACAAAGAAGTATATTTTTGTGGTTGTAAAAAATCTACGAACTTCCCTTTTTGTGATGGAAGCCACAATAACTTAAATAATTAGATAAGAGTTGTTTTTAAAGGAATTACTATGAATGCTTTGAAAAAAATAAAATACTCTTACAGATCTGAACAGAAACACTGGGTAGGGGATGGTTTCCATGTATATGGATTATTAAGACCAACTGATGATTTAAATAAATTTATCAGTCCTTTTGTTATGCTAGATTACGCATCCCCTAAAGAGTTTTCTAGTAGCAAACAACGTAGAGGAGTAGGAGAACACCCTCATAGAGGGATTGAAACAGTGACATTTGCATATCAAGGAGAAGTAGAGCATAGAGACTCTTCTGGAGGTGGAGGCGTCATAAAACCTGGAGATGTCCAATGGATGACTGCTGGTAGTGGATTAGTGCATGACGAGTATCATTCAGATGAGTTTTCAAAAAAAGGTGGGACTTTTGAAATGGTACAGCTTTGGATTAATTTGCCAAAAANAAATAAAATGACTATGCCAAAGTATCAAGAAATTAGCAATCAAGATATTCCTAAAATATTGCTTGGTGAGAATACTGAATTAAGAGTTATTGCTGGAACTTATAAAGGACAGAAAGGTCCATCTTCTACATTTAGTGAGATAAATATGTATGATATTATAAGTAAAGAAAATAAGAAAGTTTCCCTAAAATTTAAGAATGGTTCAAACACAGTGATATTAATTATGTGTGGAGAATTAGAAATTGAAAATCAGACTTTTANAGATAAGAATATATTAATTTTTGAACAAGAAGGTAATGAAGTAGCTTTTAAGGTAGCTAATGATTTTAAAGCATTAATATTAAACGGTGACCCTATTGATGAACCAATAGTTGCTCACGGACCATTTGTTATGAATACTAAAGAAGAAATTTATAAAGCATTTACTGATTATCAAAATGGAAAAATGGGAAGCCTTTAAATTATGTATGTCATTAAAAATAATAAAATTTACATTATTTTAATATCTATCTTTTATTTTTGCATCACACTATCCTCATTACATTCTGTAGATATTAATAACATTTCTTATGATAAAAATTTAACAGGATACAAATATCCTTTTAAAGTTAAAAATTATAAATTTCAATCACAGGGCAAAAATTTAGAAATGGCATATATGCATTTAATGTCTAATCACTCTAGCAAAAAAGTAGTAACCCTCTTGCATGGTAAAAACTTTAATGGGGCTTATTGGGAAGAAACAGCAAAAACCTTACATGACAAAGGGTATGAAGTTATAATTCCTGATCAGATAGGGTTTGGTAAGTCTTCAAAACCTACAGATTATCAATATAGTTTTGAAGCTTTGGCCAATAACACAAAAAATTTATTAGTTTCTCTTAACATTAAATCTACCTATGTAGTGGGACACTCAATGGGAGGTATGTTAGCCTCAAGATTTGGATTACTATATCCAGATTTAACTGAAAAAGTAACTTTAGTAAATCCAATTGGTTTAGAAAATTATTTAAAATATGTAGAGTATAAGGATATAAATTTTTTTTATAAAAATGAATTAAAATTAAAGCCTGAAAATATTATTAATTATCAAAGAAAATACTATTATGATGGTGAATGGAATAAAAGGTATGAAGCATTAACTTTGCCTTTAGTTGGATGGATTAATAGTCAAGACCATCAAATTTTGGCTAAGGTAAGTGCACTTGCATATAATATGATATTCACGGGACCTGTTATAGAAGAATTTAAAAACTTTTTAGTACCTGTTTCTATCATTATTGGCACTAGAGATAGAACTGGTCCAGGCCGTGGTTGGAAAAGAAAAAATGTTGATTATGAATTAGGTAGATATGACAGGTTAGGTAAACAAGTAAAAAAACGCAACCCAAGAATAAACATAATCAATTTAGATAATATAGGACATTTACCACATATAGAGGATTTTAAAACTTTTTTTAATGCTCTTGAAAATACATTATAATAAAAAAGTCTAAGATATATTTGAATGTCATTTTACTAGCCTAAATTTATTCTCCTTGTTCCTGGTTTAGGAGGAATTTCAGCTTTGCCAGCAAAACATTGTGCTATAGACATCCATTTTTCTGATATTGAACCTATAACAGTTAAATTGACATCTTGTATATTTCTTACTTGGGTGACTACTTGGCAAAACTCTTCTGCTTTACCTTCAATATAATTTGTATTTTGTTTATTATTAAACTCCCATAATTCTCCTGAAGGAGAGGTTAGTTTTAAATAAGGAGCTTGTTTAGGAACATCTAATTTGTTTACTTTGTATGACCAGTTAAAAGTATTATTACCTATAATTACTATGTTAAGTATTCTATCTTCATTTTTACGTCTTATCCCTAAGGAGTCAAAAATAGCTTGACCGTGAGCCCAAGTTTCCATATGCCGAGCACTAATTGATGAAATCACACTCATATCAGGGCCAATCCACTTTACTCTTTTTTTAGGGTCTTCACTTTTAAATTTATCAGTTATTACTAAATACGAACTTTTCCATTTTTCTATAAGTTTTTTCCCCCTAAGATGATTAGAAAAATTATTTTCAAAGTCATTTAAGCTTTTTCCATTATTAAAATTATCTTTTAAATCATCAGAAAACTTTTTCCATTCAACATCGTTTGATAGTGCTATATTTGCTGCATAATTCCAAACGTGAAGATGTCTTATAATAGTATTAAAAGACCATTCTTTGAATTGTGTTTTTCTTTCTAAATCAGATTCAGGTAAATCATCTAAAATTTTATAAAGACAGTCACTTTCATTTTTAAAGTCAAAAGCTTGTTGCAACATAATAGAAGTCTATTACTACAATCTTTTGTGTAAAGCAAAATTACATTATTTTTGTAATAATAAATGCAAAGAAAAACCCTATTGCATAAATAGTTACTGAAAAAAAGTAAATTACCAGACTAGCTATCCTAAGTCTTTTACAAGCTCTAGCTTTCAAAGGGTCAGCAGGACAAGGTGCATTTCGGCTGCGCCATATTAAATAACCACTTAAAGTCATTAGTGAACCAGATATAAGAAATAATAGTATTTTGTATTTAGATAGCACTATTAAGAAAGGTGCATTAGAAAGCAACCCAGCCAGTGCAGCTCCTGCTCCTAAAACTACAAAAAGAGCAGGAAGTGCACAACAAAATAAAGTCCCTAGACTAGTAAAAAGCGAGAGTGAGGGGAGAAGTAGATTTTTACTAGAAATAGGTCTCATTTTCTAACTGGTTCTATTGATATTATCCACACTGTAACCTGACTCTTCAAATAGTTTTACAATTTCCGTATCTTCAATTACAGCATTCTCTTTTAAATAAATAACTACTTTTTGGTTTTCGAGGTCAACATTGATACCTTGTACCTCTGCTCTTTTCATGAAAACTTTTTCAATAGCCTGGGCGCAAAAATCACAAACCATTCCATTAGCAGCAACATCAATAATATTATCAGATTTTTTTCCACTAGATAATCCTGTTACTTTGTTATCTTCATGGCTATGTCCAACTGCATGATCTCCGTCATGGCAATTAGAAGCAAAACTAATTGAATTGAATNTTAATAAAATAATTAAACTCAGTAATATTTTCATTTTTTTTCCTTTCTTTAAAATCTTTTTATAAAATTAAAAGCTAAGTTTTCGCTTTGATCTATTCCTAATTCCACCATATTTGTAGATTTAAATAATCTTAATATTGCCCCAGATGATGTAGTATTTTTCATTTCAGGCATATGCTTTAACTCATACATCAACCATGTATGCAATTTTCCNTATCCAGCAATATAAGGTGCTATTCCTAATCTAGCATGTTGCATATACGTACTATCTATTGATTTAGATTTTACAGCTTTGCTAAAATAGGAAACAAAATATCTTCTTGTTTCCCAATCTGTGGCAATTTCAAAGTGACCAGCTAATTCATTTTTATCTTGATAATCTTCAAAGTCAGATGACATTATTCCTAAACCAGACTTAAAATATAAATTAGCCTGTGAATATTTTTTATTAATTCTTTTAACTAGATAGTTTAAATTTATAGAATTTAGGAAGTATTCTTTATTCTGCCAATATTCTGATTTATAACCAATAGAATATTTACTTGTAGGAGAATAATGCATTAAAATTGAATGACTATCATAATTGTTATAATTCATAAAAGTCCAGCTATCTGCATATGAAATTGGTCTTGCATAAATACTACTTAAAAAAGCAAAAAACAGTAAAAAAAAACCTAAAAAACTTGCTTTACAAAAAATCATAAATATAATATAAAGTATACCCTAACGTAAAGGTCAAGATGTTTATTCAACAAGTTGCAAAAAAACTTAATATAACTACTAGGTCGATTAGGCATTATGAGGATTTGGGAATTATAAAGTCTGATAGACTAGAAAATAATTACAGGGTTTATGATGAAAAAAACTATGATAAATTAAAATTTTTAGTAAGAGCTAGAAACTTAGGGTTTTCACTCAAAGAATGTAAAGAATTAATTAAATTATTTGAAAATAATACTAGACAAAGCTCGCTGGTGAGAGAAATAGCAAAAAAAAAATTAAATGACTTAAAGCTACAAATTAAGGAACTTCAAAATTTGAAAATTTCTTTAGAATGGCTAGTTAATAAATGCCCTGGTAATGAAAAACCAGATTGTCCCATAATTGACGAATTAGCAAAAGACTAGTAATTTAAATCTTCAAATTCTATATCTTCTAATTTATCTGCAGTCAATTCATATATACTATTATAGACATCTTTTATCGGAGGAGTATTTTTTAAAACTCCTTCAACTGCAATCGGTTGGAACATATACCTAACTTTTTCAGGCTTCTTAAGTTTTATAAAAATCATTTGATTTGGTGGTGGAGGAGGCACATGAATACACATACCCGCATCTGGTACTAAAACAAACTCTTCTACTGTTAATGCTTCTCCATAATCAAAATCTAAAGGCACCATAAACCCATCAATTCTAATCTTTTTTCCTAAAATATTATTATTAATTAATAGCCCTGCTTCTTCAACTTTCTTTAAAAAAATTTCATCCTCCCACATTTCTTCTGTAACACCAGTTTCAGGAACAAAACTATAAGCATTTTTAGGAACTAACTCTAACCACTTTAAGTTAGCTGTTTCTTTTGAATAGGAAAAAGAGTTAATAAAAAAGATGGTTGTAATTATTAATATTGTTTTCATTAAATAAAACATTTTTTTAAAATAATACTTTTTATTCATATACCATCATTTATAGAGTTTTTATATGCCTGTAAAGCTGGAAATATACTCACAATTACTGCAGTAAGTAACACTATTAGAAAAAAATAAAAATCTTTTAATAATAAAAAGTTATTTTCTAAATAAATACCATACTTATTATCTAATATCGGAAAAAGAAAAAAGTTTAGTAATTGTGTTAAAATAATAGAAAAAACTATACTTAAAAAAGAAATAATTAATGCTTCTAATAATAATAAACTAAATATGGTTTTAGGAGATGCTCCTACAATTCTAAGTAAAGCCATTTCCCTTCTCCTATTGTTTAATGTTGAATACAATATAGCAATTAATCCAATTAAAGCACTTACTATAACCATTGCAGAAATTGCAAGCATAATGTTTTCAGTAACCGAAACTATTTGCCATAGTTTAGTAAGTACTATCCCTGGGATAATAGCCTGCAAAGGTTCATATTCATAATCATTAATTTCTCTTTGAACTTTAAATATAGTGATTGGTGATTTTAATTTTATAATAGCAGCAGTAATTTCTTTAGGAATTAAATCCTGCTCTGTAAAATTCTTTTTATTATTTGTACCTTTAATTGGTATTTTTGAGCCAGCCTTCCAATCTTTGTGAATTGCTTCTAATGCTTCTAGGCTTACTAATACTAGTCTATCTAATGAAGTACCAGTTTTTTGTAAAATTCCTTTAACTTTAAAAGGAAATTCGTCATGTAAGGACTGAGATCCAATTCCATGAGCGACAATAATACTATCGTCTAACTTATAATTTAATATCTTAGCTACGTCATTGCCAATTACAACATCAAATGTGTTTTGAAAGTGTGTCCCAAATTGGTATTGAAGCTTTTTACTTTTTCGATAAGAGTATCTTTCGAAATATTCTTTTGTTGTTCCCATAACTCTAAATTGTTTATGACTGTCACCTAAAGAAATAGGAACTATCCAATCTATTTCAGATTTTTTTGATATTTCTTTATAACTTTCCCAGCTAATATTATTAGTAGGACTTCCAATTTGAAATAAAGAATAAAGTAATAGTTGAATCTCACCAGATCTTGAGCCCAATATTAAGTCACCAGACTTTACATTTCCAAAAAAGCTTTTTTTAGCACCTAATCTTAATGTATCTATAGAAAGAAATAAAACTATAGATACTGTCAAGGATATTATAGTTAAAAATACAGTAACTTTTCTATTAAATAAAGATTGAAAAGCTAAATTAATTAGTATTTTCATTTTTTTACTATTCTTTCTAAAGTTATATTAGAATCAAAATATTTTTTTAAAGAAGTATCATGACTGACCATAAGCAAAGTAATTTTTTCAGTCTCACAAATATTTACTAATAAGTTTAAGAAGTTTTCTTTGTTTCTATTATCTAAAGCAGACGTTGGTTCGTCAGCAACTATCAAAAATGGTTTATTAATAACAGCCCTAATAATTGCTACCCTTTGCTTTTGTCCTAAAGATAACTGGCTTGAATTTCTTTGCAATAATATATTTTTTTTTAGGTCTAATTTACTGGCTAAGTTAAATGCTCTGTTATAAAAATAATTTTTATTCTTTTTTTTGAAGTTTGTAAAAAAGCAAGGTAACAAAATGTTATTAATAGGTGAAATATAATCTAACAAATTTAATTGTTGAAATATTACTCCAATATTATTAGCTCTAAATGCATCTTTTTTATTAGAGGATAAGTTATTTGTTATTGTGTCTTTAATTATTATTGTTCCTGAAATAGGAGACATTATCCCACTTATTAAATTTAACAAAGTTGATTTTCCAGAACCACTTTCACCAAACATAATAACTTTTTTATTACGTTTAATAGAGAGGTTTTTTATTTTTAAAGAAAAGTTATCTTGATTATTCCATTTAAATAATAAGTTCTTTATTTCTAGTGCATTATTCATTAAATATTAATCTTTAAAATAACCCTCCACCTTAAAATTGTTATTTTCTCTATCAATCATTTTAGAAAGCTTTTTATTGTTAGCAACTAAATTAATATCAAGTTTTTTACTAAATCTAAAACTATCAAAAAACATAATTTTAATATTTTTTATTGAAGAAATATTTTTACAGCTTAAAACATATTTACTTAAAAATTCCGAATGAGAACCTTCATTAATAACTTTAGCTGAACTTTCTTTTTCTTCACAGTTTGCTTTATTAGCAATAACTATCAAGTTTTTATAATCTGATAAAGTATTTAATGCATTCTTTACTTTTTTTACATCTTCTTTTTTTTTTGCTTTATATTCAAATCCAACTACGTCAAAGCCGGGCATCTCAAATTCAAAAACAATTTTATCCTTATCCTGAACTATATTTAAAACACTTACACCATGTTCATGAGCACTTAGAGACTTTTTGTTTTTTTTATTTTCTTCTTCATGATGATGGTGTTCATGATCGTGGTGATCATCTTCTGCAAAACAAGAAAGGTTAAATAGCAAAATTAAATATATAAAAATCTTCATAATGGTCTCCTTAAGTTAATTATTTTTATGACTCTTGAGGTCTTTTTTTATATCTTCGTGGTCTCCGGTAACAATATGATGATTGCTTTTTACAACAAAATTTTCAAGCAAAGGAATAAAAAACAGAGGTATTATTCCTCCAATAACTATCCCTAATACCATTTTTCTAATATGAGGATCTAAGAAACTAGCAATAACGTCTGCTACAACATGAGATAAAGCTGCTCCAAAAACTCCTGCGATATAACCATTTGATATAATTTTCAAAAGTCTATTTATACTCCATCCGGTATAATAACCTAGGATCATTATTGCTGCGTGAAAAAAACCAAAAACAAAACCTCTTAAATTAGCTGAGTAACTATATAAATAATGTTCTAAAATATGTTCCATTAACTACAATTTGAACAAATAACAGGTATTTCTACAGGGTGAGTATTGTTAAAAGAAAGATTAAGTTTTTGTGTGCTTTTTTTTAAATTTAAACCCATTCTCTGACTACAAGTTTCAACTACTTTTTCACAGATAGTACAGAAGTTTAGCATATGAGTATGCTTTTCATTGGGAGAAAGACATATTAAAAACTTATTTATTGCTACAATTTTATGTATGAGTCCTAATTTCATCCAGAACTCTAAAACCCTATAAATAGTCGATATATTTAAATTAGTATCTTCTATTTTATTGATTTCTTCTTGTAAATCATATGCTGATGTTGGTTTTGAATGCTTGGATAATGTTTTTATTACTAGCGTTCTAGATAGAGTTAAAGATTTTTTGTGTTTTAAACAATAATTCAATAATTCTTCAGTATTTATTGGTTTCATAATTTAAAAGTAATACAAAATAAAAAATTATCAATATATTATTTACACTATTGCAATATTATTGCATTAATGATATTTATTTTTATCAATATAATAACAATAACTATAAATAATCAAAACTGGAGTTAAAATGAATAAAAAATTATTATTTATTTTATTGGCATTATTTTTTATCAAAAATTTAAGTGCTGATATTAATAAAGAAGTATTAGATTTAAAAAACGAATTTAAACAAATTAGAGAAATTTATGAAAATAAAATTGAAGAGTTAGAAGCTAAAATTGAAAAATTAGAACATGAAAAAGATGGCCATGAGGAACATGCTTCTGAAAGTAAAGACTCTAATGATAGTCATGAAGGTCATAGTGAAGAGAGCAGTTTTAACATAGAAGCTGTATTAAATGGTAAATATACTTCCTTTTCAAGAAGTGGTGAAGTTGCACCTAAAGGTTTTGGAACTGCTCATGAAGGAGAAAGAGGCAGAGAGGGACTTCAAATAGGTGAATCAGAATTAATTATGAACTCAGATATTGGAGATAAATTTAGTGGTTCTTTAACAGCTGCTATAGTAAGGGAAGATGGAGCTGACAAAATAGAATTAGAAGAAGCTTATGTAGAAAGTTTAGAAGGTAGTCTTTTAAATAATACATTTTTTAAATTTGGAAGAGCTTTTTGGAATGTTGGAACTCTAAATCCTCAGCATGCTCATGCAGATGATTTCGCTGACAGACCTTTGCCTTACAGGGTATTTTTAAACAAGGCATATAATGATGATGGACTAGAGGCATCATATTTACTTGGAGGAACAAGTGAAGTAGGTTTTGGTATTTTTAGAGGTGAAGATTTTCCATTCGGCAACACTGCTGGTAGTGAAGGACATGGAAGTGATGCTTGGTCCGTTTTTTATAAATCAAATTTTAATATTTCTAGTTCAGAAGAAATAGCATTTAATGCCTATCATTTATCAGGAAAGTCCAAAACACCTAATGCTAGAGTAAGCAACGAGGATAATGTTACATTTAGCGGTGATAGTGATTTGTCAATTATAAATTTAGATTACGAAAATTCATATAGTACTGATAGTAAATTTAAGATTAGTGCTGAATATTTTTACAGAAATCAAGATGGAACCTTTGAGGATAGTGAAGAGTCTACTGGTGCAATAGGTTTTGACGATAATGATAGTGGTTATTATATTGCTTTTGTTAATCAGTTTAATGATAACCTAAGTTTAGGTTTTAGGTATAGTGAGTTATTAGCTGCCTCTACTCCAACTGGATTAGTAGATAGTGCATTGGATTCTGGTAATAATGATCCTACGGCATATTCTGTAATGTCAGAATGGAATTTTGATTCCTCCGCTGTAATTAGACTTCAGTTTAATCACGAAACCCCACAACCTAACATAGTAGACAATCAGTTCATATTCCAATACATTATGTATTTAGGGTCAGGCGGACACGATGGACATGATCATTAGTTTGAGGAGATTATAATGAATTTTTCGCAAGTTAAGAAGCAATTTAGTGATAAGTTATCTATATGTTTATCAGTGTGTTGCATACTACACTGTATAGCTCTTCCATTTTTAATACTTTTGATTCCAAGTGTGGCATCATTCTGGATTAATGATGAAAGTGTACATATAGTATTAGTAATGTTGGCTGTTCCAATTAGTTTATTTGCTATGGGCATATCACTAAGAAAGCATCACAATTATAAGTGTATAGCTTTGGCAGGAATAGGTCTAGCTTTGTTAGTTCTAGCTATTTTCATGCATGATATAGGTTTTGGTGGAGAACATGCAAATTTAGAACATGGAAATGATGAACATGGTAATGAGAAACATAGTGATAGGGAGCATGGTCACGAGGAACACGGTGGTCTTGGTGAAACTCTCGAAACCATATTTACAGTATTAGGTGGTTTGATATTGCTAAGTGCTCACTTTCTTAATATTAGGCTAACAAATAAAGCTACTTAGTGTTATGAAGAAAAATACTAATTTAAGGCAATGATAAGACTTTTCATTGCCTTAACTTTCTTCTTTTGTCTATGTATAAAGGCAGATAATAGCTATAAGAGAAGTTCTTTTTTATATAATTCTTATTCAACTAATACTAATGTAGGTTTTTATACTGGCAAGTATTGTAAAACTAATATAGATCATGTTGTTTCCTTAAAAGATGCTCACGATAGTGGAGCAAAAGGATGGAGTCAAAACTTAAAGGAATTATTTGCTAATGATAAAAAAAACCACGTTTCAGCTTGTTATAAAATAAATAGTTCAAAAGGCTCTGCTACACCTAAGCATTTTTTAAGAAGAAGCAACGATGGTAAAGGTTTAGATTATGAAATTATTTCGTTTTGCAAATATTTAAATATTTATTATAAAACTAAAATTAAATATAATTTAACATTCAAAAATAACGATCCTTCTTTGTTTATAAAATGTGATTTAAATATTCTTTAATAATTAAATATTATAAAAAATATTACTTCTAGTGCATAAATATAAACCTATCAATACATACATAAGTTGATAAGTTTTAAAAGGCTATTTTAATAGAAATTATAAATCTTGTTTTCTATAAATTTTTCTATGATATTATTTAAATTAGAGGGATAAAATAAGAAATAGGTTATGTTTTAATGAAAAAAATAAGTAGATTTGCAGTTGAGCTATATATAAATTGTAAAAGATGTTTTGTATTATCTTATAAATTTAATATCAGACTTAGAACACTTCCATTTACTTTAAATAGTGCAGTAGATAATTTATGTAAAAATGAATTTGATTTTTATAGAAAATTTGAAAAACCTCACCCTATTTTTGATGAGTATAATATTGATGCAGTACCTTTTAAACATGATGATATGGATAAATGGAGAAATAATAGGATAGGAATTTCTTACCAAAATAAAGACAAAGGATATCATTTTTATGGTGCCGTAGATGATGTATGGGTTAAACCAGATGGAGAACTAATAATATCAGATGTAAAATCTACTTCTAAGAATGATTTTAATTGGGAAGAAACTTGGAACAAATGGGATTATCCTAAAGGGTATAGAAGACAATTAGAAATGTATCAATGGCTTTTTAGAAAAAATGGATTTAGTGTATCAAATAAAGGCTATCTTTTATATTTTAATGGGTTAAAGAACCAACCAATGTTTAATCAAGAGCTCAAGTTTGAAAAATATTTAATAGATCTAGACTGTGATGACTCTTGGGTAGAAGGAAAAATTATAGAGGCAGTCAATGTTTTAAATGCTGAAGAAATGCCAAATGGTTCAAAAGGCTGCGATACTTGTCAGTATTTAAAAAAGAGATGGCAAGTAAGTCAAAGTCTCTCTACTGACTAAAGCAAGGAACCTCCACATGAACTTCCAGCACCTGCAGTACAGCCAAAACAATGGTCTTTAGTAATAATTTCTCTAGCAACTTCGTCATAGCTATTTATATCAAAGATACTTTTATGAATATTCGCTACTGGTATTTCCAACATTTGATTAAAGTCACAATCATATAGTTGTCCATCCCAGGAAATAGAAAGTAAGTTTTTACACATAACATTTTTTGCTGCTTTAGGATTAAAATTAGAATAAAGTAAATTTTTGTAAGATTGCAACTCTCCTTTCCTTTTTAAAGTATGCTTGAATCTTTTTATGGGCATATTAGTTATGGTTAATAAATTATCAAAATATATTTGAAATTTTTCTTTTAAAAATTTTTTATATTCTTTTTCTAGACTTTCTTGTTCTGGTGGTAAAAAGGCACCTAATGGATTATAAACTAAATTTAGTTGCAAGTTTTCATCTCCCTTACCATATCCTAATTTGTTTAATTCTTTAAGAGAGTCTATGCTTTTTACAAATACGCCTCTTCCCCTTTGTTTTTCAACGTTTTGTTCTGTATAGCAAGGCAAAGAGGCAGTAATAGCAACATTATTTTTTGCAAGAAATAATGCTGTTTTTTCCTGACCTTTTTCATGTAAAACTGTTAAATTACAACGATCAATTATGCTTAAGTTTAATGATCTTAATTCTTTTACAAAATATTTAAAATTTNTATTAAGCTCTGGAGCTCCACCAGTAATATCNATTACCTTAATNCTATTTTGTTTTCTAAGNAGTTTTANTATTTGCTTTACTACGGNAATATCCATTNTTTCTGTNCTTTTTGGACCTGCTTCTACGTGACAATGNACACATGCTTGATTGCATANCTTTCCCATATTAACTTGTAANGTATCTATAGTTTCTCTACAAATCTTAATATTATTTTTATTTAAAATTTCTAAAAAGCTTTTCATNTTTTTATTTAACTATAAAAATAAAAGTTTAGCATTTAATTTTTTTGTTACAANGTTGNTTTAAATTANCTATATTAANNTACTAANANAAATAGTGTGGNTTNAAAATGNATAATGCATATGAATTTCATATTAATAATTCTCCACTTATAGTAATGACNCCACATAGTGGAAGAAATTACAGTAANAGGTTTCTNAAATATATNNCCTTAGATTTAAAAGATTTAAGAAATACAGAAGATTNTTTTATAGATCAATTATTCTTTCCNTNTAGTAATAANTTNTCTTATTTANATGCTACATTTCCNAGAATTTTTGTTGACGCTAANAGATCNCCTTTAGAAATTGATAAAANTATGTGGGAAAATAATAATTTAGATAAATTATTTGATGCCAGTTCTATAAAGGTTTTAAATGGTATAGGTGTTTTTGCTAAATATAACCTTTTTGGAGAATATATTTATTCTTCAAAGGTTCCTTTTAGTGAAGCAAAATGGAGGTTATTAAATTTTTATTTTCCATATCACAGAAAAATTAAAGAGATAATAAAAAAAACAAAAAAAAAATANGAAAAAATAATAGCATTAGATTGTCATTCTATGTCCTCAGAGTTNGTGAGTTCTGAAACTGATATAGTAATTAGCAATGTGAACAATAAAAGCAGTAGTCCTGATATACTTAATCTAGTAAAAAAATGCTTTAAGAATTATAGTTATAATACTAATATAAATAATCCTTTTAAAGGAGGCTTTATAACTTCTTATTATGGAAAACCAAAAAATAATATCCACTTTTTACAAATTGAAGTTAATAAAAGCTTATATATGGATGAAAAGAACTTGTCCCTGAAAAAAAGCAACTTTTCAAAACTAAAAGATTGTTTTGAAAATTTGTTTAAAGACATTTTATTTTATTTAAATTATAAACAATAATGCAATAAGGAGCTTTTTTTGTATAAAACATTAGTATATATATTTTTGTCTTTAATATTATTAGGCTTTTTATTTTTTTCTGTCTCCATACTTGGAATAATAAAATATACTAAAGATTTACCCGATTACAGACAGTTAAGAGACTACAGTCCTTCTGTAATAAGTAGGCTTTACACTGGNGAGGGGTCTCTTTTAGCAGAGTTTTCTATACAAAAGAGAATTTTTGTACCTGTAGAAAATATACCTGAAAAAGTAAAATTTGCATTTGTTTCAGCGGAAGATAAAAACTTTTATAAGCATAAAGGGGTTGATTTAGTTAGTATTTTTAAGGCATCTCTAGTTAATATTAAAAATATTTACAGAGGAAAACGGCTTGTAGGAGCTTCAACTATAACTCAGCAAGTAGCTAAAAACTTTCTATTAACTAGTGAGATATCAATGAATAGAAAAATCAAAGAAGCTTTGTTGGCTTTAAGAATAGAAAGAATTTTATCAAAAAATGAGATTTTAGAGCTTTATCTTAATGAAATATTTTTAGGGCAACGTTCATATGGAGTTGCTGCAGCTGCTCTTAATTATTTTAATAAATCACTTGATGAGCTTGAATTAGCTGAAATTTCTTATTTGGCGGGGTTGCCCAAAGGACCAAATAACTATCACCCTGAGAAAAATAAAAGTGCTGCCATTATCAGAAGAAATTATGTGCTTAATAGGATGTATGAAGACAATATAATAACTAAAGAAGAAGCTTTAAAAACCTCATTACAGCCTATAGCTTCAAAAAAATTTAAGGAAAATAGTAAAATATATGCCCCTTACTTCATAGAGGAAGTTAGAAGACAAGTAATAGATAAATATGAGGAAAAAGCATTATATAAAGAAGGTCTGCACGTTATAACTACTATTGACCCAAGACTTCAAAAAGCTGCCATACAATCATTAAGAAATGGTTTGGAAAGTTATGATAAAAGGCACGGGTGGAGAGGTGCAATAGAAAATATAAAAATAAATAATTTAGAAAAAGATTTTGTAAAAATTAAGAATAAATTTTTAAATTATCCAGGTCTTCACAAAAAAGAGATAGGACTGGTTACTAATGTAAAAAAAAATGAAATAAAAATTTTATTATTAAATAATAAAACTCAGTTAATTTTTGATAATAAAAAAATTAAAGAGGTAAAATGGATTAATAATGGTTCAATTAAGTATAACCTTGACGATTTAAATACCATGTTTAAAAAAAACGACATTATAGTTTTACAACCTTTGAATAAAGTTAAAAATGATTATAACTTAGATCAAATACCAGAGGTAAATGGAGCAATTGTTGCTGTTGATCCTAGAAATGGAAGAGTGCTCGCGCTATCTGGAGGTTATGATTTTGATAATAGTGAATTTAATAGAGCCACGCAGGCTAATAGACAACCTGGATCTGCTTTTAAACCGTTTGTATATTTAGCTGCGCTTGAGGAGGGGTATAGACCAAATACTAAAGTATTAGATGCACCTTTAGTAATAGATCAAGGCCCAGGCTTAGAGGAATGGAAGCCAAAAAATTATTCGGGAGTTTTTTATGGCCCTTCTACATTAAGAGTAGGTTTAGAAAAATCTAGAAATGTAATGACTGTTAGATTAGCTAATCAGATAGGAATGAAAAAAATTACTGAAGTATCNGAACGATTTAANCTNGGGAANTTTNCTCCATTATTATCTACCTCTTTAGGTGCAGTAGAAACTACATTAATAAAACTAGTTGCTGCATATTCTTCNTTNGTTAATTCAGGAAGATATAATAAGCCTCAAGTAATTGAAAAAATTCAAGANAGAGAGGGAAAAGTAATTTTTAGNAGNGATNATAGATCNTGCAATAAATGTAATTCAATACAAAATAAAAATTTTGTAAAACCAATTCTNCCTCCAGAAGGATTACAAGTGGTTGATCCNAATAAAGCATTTCAAATTATATGGATGCTGAAAGGAGNTACNAAAAGAGGAACAGCAAAATCNCTTAGAAACTTTAAACATGAAATTGCAGGAAAAACTGGCACAACTAATGATAATATGGATGCATGGTTTCTAGGAGTTTCACCTGAACTAGCTGTAGGAGTATATGTAGGGTTTGATACTCCAAAAAATTTGGGAGAAGGAGAAACAGGAGCAAAGGTTGCTGTTCCAATTTTTTCTGAATTTATGAAAATTGCATTAAAGGATAAAGAACGTAGACCATTTTTAGTTCCTGAGGGAGTAGAAATGGTTAAAATAGATTATAAGACTGGAAGTGTAATAAAATCAGAAAATAAAAATACTATATATGAGTCTTTTATTAAAGGGTATAGAAAATCTTTAAGTACTAGCCCAGAAATAAAAAAGTCATTGAAAGGGTTAGAAGAAGGTTTATACTAAGGAAATAATTATGATAGATATTGATAGTGATATAACAGAGTTAGAAAGTATAATAGAATTTATTAGGAGGTATCTTTGACCCCAATAAAATTTCAAAAAAAATAAACTATCTTAAGGATATATCTGAAAAAAATAATTTTTGGGATAATCCTAATTTAGCATCAAGCACCTTATCTGAAAAAAGCAAGCTAGAAAATGTTTTGAAGGTCTTTAATTCCCTAGAAAAAGATTTATCAGATCTAATAGATCTTTATCAAAGTTTTAAAAATGATGAAGATCCAAAAATACAAAAAGAAATTTTTGATATGGTAAAATTTTTAAAAAAAAATGCTCAAGATGCTAAGTTTAAAACCTTATTGTCAGGAGAAGCTGATAATAATGATTGTTATTTAGAAATTAATGCGGGGGCAGGAGGAACAGAAAGCCAAGATTGGGCAGAAATGCTTTCTAGGATGTATAGTAGATGGTGTGAAAAAAATAATTATAAAAAAAACCTAATTCATATATCNAATGGAGACGAGGCTGGTATAAAATCAATTAGCTTAAAAGTAATAGGAGAAAATGCATATGGATTCCTTAAAAATGAAAGTGGAATTCATAGATTAGTTAGAATATCACCATTTGACTCACAAAAAAGAAGACATACTAGTTTTGCAAGTGTATGGGTATATCCAGAAATTACTAACTCAATAAATATAAAAATAGAATCCAAAGATATTAGGGTTGACACATATAGAGCTTCTGGAGCTGGAGGTCAGCATGTTAATAAAACTGACAGTGCTGTAAGAATTACTCATATTCCTTCTTCAATAGTTGTGCAATGCCAAAATCAAAGGTCGCAACATCAAAATAGAGCTACTGCCTACAAGATGCTTGAGTCTCGATTATATGAATTAGAACTAAGAAAACAAAATGAAAAAAATGAAAAAATTGAGTCTTTGAAAAAAGAAATAGGATGGGGAAATCAAATTCGCTCTTATGTAATGCAACCTTATCAGATGGTAAAGGATCTAAGAACTAGTGAAGAGAGGTCTGATATAGAAAAAGTATTGGATGGCGACATTGATAGTTTTATATATGCTGCTTTATCTGCTTTAAAGCTATAAATGTGAATTATTTTTAGTAAATTCTAATACTTCTTCAACATGATTAGTTACCTTAACTTTAGACCAAATATTAATTATTTTACTTTTATTATTTATTAAAAATGTAGTTCTCTCTATTCCCATATACTTTTTACCATACATACTTTTTTCAACCCATACGCCATAATCTTCACATACTTTATCAGTTTCATCTGAAAGTAGGTTAACTAGAAGGTTGCTTTTTTTTATAAAATTTTGATGTTTTTTTATAGTATCTTTTGAAATACCAAAAACAAGGCAATTTAATTTTGAAAATTCTGCTAAAAATTTTGAAAAACTAATGGCTTCCTTAGTACAACCTGGTGTGTTATCTTTTGGATAGAAAAATAAAATGACGTTTTTTTTTAATTTATTTAACTCGACAACTTCTCCCTCCTGATTTGGAAGTTTGAAGTTTGGTGCTTTGCTGTTTATGTTTAATTTCATTTTTATAATATTATATTCTAACTAACGGTTTTAAATTGATCAAATATAATTTAATAAAATATACTTTATTTGGGATAGTATTATTTATTTTTCTTTTAGCAGGTCTGTTGTTTAGAGTTTCTTATAAACCTCTAGACCTAAGTTTTGTAACAAAATATATTAGCACTGAAAAACTAGAAGATGTATTTCCTATAGAAAAACTTAAAAATGCAAAAGTACAAATAAATTTGTTACAAAATATAATATCAATAAACATATATGATATTGAAAACTATAAGCAACTAAGCAATAAATATGGATTTCAGATTGTAATACCAGAAGCAAAAGAAGTAAATATAGGGCTTAATGCTACCAAACTGATCAAAAAAGAATTAGAATTTAAATACATAACTTTTAACAATGCTAAGATAAGTCTGCTATTAAATAAAAGTTTATTTGACTTTAAATTTAATAATATAAAAGCCATAGAAAGTACTTTTTTACCAAACAAACTAGAAATATTAAATTCAGAATTAGGTGTTTACTTTCCCAATAAAACTGGTTACTTAACTGCAAAGAAAGCAGATATAACAGTTTCAAATCAAGAAGGTAATATACAAATAAAAAATATCAGAGCAGAAAAAGTTGATCTTTTAGAAAAAAATAAGCAAATAGCTTTAGCATTTAATAAACCAAATTTTTCATATTATAATAATATTTTTGAAGGTATAGTTGAAGATGTCAGAGTATCTTACTTTAATGATAAAAATGAAATAAAAAAAATTTTTGAAAAAGTAAGTATATCCTTTAATGATTTTATTTTTAAAAATTTAAAAATAAAATATGATACTAGAGATGAGTTTAATTTAAATTCTGATATTTTGTATAACGGTATTTTAATTCCTACAAAAGCAAAGGGTAAACTTTCAAGAGATTTATTAGTAGATGCTAAGATAGATTTTGAGTTAAAACAGCTAAAATTATTTAGAGATAGCACTAAATTAGATTTAGTTAATAGTTTTACTGTAAATAATCTAGATAGGTTATCATTAGAAGGAAAAGTAACAGTAGAAATATTGCAAAGTAAATTTTTAGCAAGTAAATTTGATATTAAATCAATAAATAAAGATAGTATTTTATTAGCATTTGATAATTTTGATTATAGAATAAATAATTTTTTGTTAAAGGCTAAGCTTGCTGAGGATGAATTAGATATTAGCCAACTTTTAATTAATCGCTCTAATGATGAAATAAATATTAAAGGAAATGTAGATAGCTTTATTAATAATACTAATGCGCAGTTTAATATTAATTTTAAAAAATTAAGTTTATTAGGTATTACAAGTCTAATAAACAATAATATAAACAGGCTTGCTCCAAATTCTTTTAAAATTACCAATCTAGAAAGTGGTAATTTAGAAAATATAAATTTAAAAATTTTATATAGCAATGACGATATAGCAATCACAGAATTGAATGGGAAAGTAATAGATACAAAGTTTAGTTTAGAAAATGATATTAAAATAACAATGGATGAGGCTATATTTGACTTACAAGAAAACAATAAAGTTATTTTAGACTCAAAGAATATTTTTTTTAAAAAAAATAATAATATTATATCATTTTCAAATAATATAATTGAACTAGATAGTTTATTTGATATCGAGAAAACTAGTTTTACTTTAAATTCAAAAATGAATGTGGAATTTAAAAGGCTATTAAGTTTGTTAGACATTAAAGATAAATTTCCTTCAATGGAAATCAAAGAAGATTACGTATCTGGAAATATAAACTCTAATATCAAGATTAGTTACTCACCAACTAAAGCAAATAAATTAAATTATAGCCTATCTGGAAATATTACTGATTTAAGTTTAAAAAATAAAAATGATTTTCCTGTCATATTAGAAAATTTTAATGGTGACATATCCTATAAAAATAATTTATTAAAAATTAATGGCAATGCTTTACTTAATAAGTCAGAGTCTAAAATTCAAATAAAATTAAATAAAAATTATAAATTATTAGTAAATGTTGATTCAACTGCATTATTTAATGCGTTTGACTTTTTAGAAGAATATAACTTTTTAAAGTCAGGAACTTCAAAAGTAAATATTATCATTGAAAAAAATAATCTATTTCATGATGACTGGAAAGCTACTTTAGCTGCTAATCTTTATAATAATAATGTTAATATAAGCCAAGTAGTTTATGAAAAAAAGAAAAAAAAACAAGGTTGGTTAAATGCTATCTATCACTTTAATAAACTATCGTTAACACATGTAGAAAATCTTACTTTTTTTACAGAGGATATTCTTATTAGAGGAGATCTTATTCTTAATGATGAGGGTGATGTTGATGAAATTAAAGTTAAAGAGTTTCAAAGGGAGTTAGATAATTTTAGTGCGAATATAAACTTAGAAAAAAAAGACTATTTTACACTTAATGTCTTTGGTAAAAGCATTAATGTAAACAATTTTTTTAGTGAAAATAATAATAACAAACTATCTGGGAAAGTAGATATATTTGTAGAAAGCTTACATTTTAATAATTTAAACTTTGGAAAAACAAAAATAACATCAGATATATTTAATAATAATATAGTAAGACTCAATGGTCAAATTTTACATAATGAAATAAAATATGCTTATTTTAAATACATTTTAAATAAAAAAGAAAACAGCGAATTTAAATTAACTTTTTTAAACTTTGGACTATTCATGAAGAATATGGAAGTCTCAGATAAATTTATTTTAGGAAGTGGAGATATTGTATTCTCGTTGGATAATCTATCTAACGAAATACAATCGGGTAAATACTTAATTAAAAATTTTAGTATTAAAGATGCTTCATTTCTAGCAAGGCTTTTGCAGTTAGCATCATTTACAGGTTTATTAGAAATATTAGCAAACGAAGGTATACCTTTTACTAATCTACAAGGTGCCTTTAATATTGATAAATCGATTATTAAAATAGATAATACTAGATTTGAGGGCTTATCATTAGGCGCTAGTACTACGGGCAGTATAAATTTAAAAAATAAGGAATTAGATTTAGAAGGAGTATTAATTCCTGCTTATGCTATAAATACTATCATAAATAAAATTCCATTACTTGGTAAAATTATAACAGGAATTGAAGGAGAAGGAATTATAGGATTTAATTATAAGGTATTAGGAAACTATGAAAATCCTGAATATACTATTAATCCATTTTCAGTACTTACGCCAGGAATAATAAGAAGTATTTTTAAAGTATTTGGTGATGATAATAAGAAAGAAAAAAAAGAAGAATCTCCAAGCTAGTTAATTTTTAATATTGCATGCCTCTTTGTTCCAGCAGAAATAAGAATTAATTTATTTTCTTGTATATCATTTTTAGTGACAAGATAATTGATGTCCAAAATTTTAATACCATTCAGCTTCGCCCCACCTTGTTGAATTAGCCTTCTAGCTTCGCTATTAGATTTGCATAAAATATTTTCTAATGTAAAAACTTTATAAAATGGAATCCCATTTTCTAATAAATTTAATTTTAAGTCGACACTTGGTAAGCTATCATTAACTTCAAGTTTATTCGCTATTAAAGGGTCGGAAGATTTTAAGGCTAAATCTGCTTTTTCAGCGCCATGTACTATTTCTGTAACAGAGTTAGCAAGTAAAATTTTAGCATCATTTAATTCTTCACCTTCTAACTTTTCTAACTTATTTATTTCCTTTAACTCTATTTCAGTAAACAGTTTCAAAAATTTTATCACATCTTCATCAGTTGTATTTCTCCAAAATTGCCAAAAATCAAATACTGATATATATTTTTCTGATAGCCATACTGCTCCGTTTGATGTTTTTCCCATTTTTTGTCCATTGGAGGATGTAATTAAAGGAGAGGTAATTGCATGTACATTAGAAGTTTTATTCTCACTACTTGATGTTTTTTTGATAAGATCAATTCCATTTATTATGTTACCCCATTGATCAGAACCCCCAAATTGCACGTTGCAATTTAAATTTTTATTTAAATAATAATAGTCATAAGCTTGAGTGATCATATAATTAAATTCCAAGAAACTTAAATTTTGTTCCCTATCAAGTCTAGTTTTAACTGACTCAAAACTTAACATTCTATTTACAGAAAAATGACGACCAAAATTTCTAAGAAAATCTATATAGTTAATATCATCAAGCCATTCAGAGTTATTCACTAATACAGCACCATAGCTGGAATTATCAAACTTAATAAACTTTAAAATTATTTCTTTTATGCCTTCTAAGTTATTATTAATAGTTGGTTCATCAAGTATTTTTCTTGTTTCATCCTTACCTGAGGGATCTCCAATTTTAGTAGTTCCACCTCCCATTAAAACTATTGGCTTATTATCAGTTTTTTGTAGCCATCTCAATAACATTAGTTGTAATAAGCTTCCAACATGTAAGCAGTCTGCTGTGCAGTCAAAACCTGTATAGCCTATAATATTTGTATTTTTTTTTTGAAGGTCTTCTAAATCAGTAGTCTGATGTATAAACCCTCTTGAGGATAAAATATCTAAAAAATCTTTTATGCTATTATTCATTTTTACATATTAAAAGTTTCAGATTCACATTTCAAGAAATGTATTTTATTTTCATCGCTAATGGACACCTCATTATTGTTTTTGTTAATTTTTATTTTAAAATTATTACTAAATAGTAATATTTCATTTTTATCAATTGACTCTATTTGAATTGGTACTTCTTGACCTTCTATGACCATATATGCTTTTTTAATTGAATTAGTTTTTATTATATCAATTTGATTTATTGATAGCTTGTTTTCAGAGCAAAGATACTTTTCTTGACCAAACCTTTTAAATTTTTCGCAACTGCTCAAAAAAAAAGTTGTTGTTAATACCACAAAAAATTTAAATACAAATTTTTCTATCATTATTTATTTTCCAGTTTCTAAAGTTTCTAAGTCTACTTCTTCCTCAATTTCAACTGGTTCTTGCTCTTTTTTCTTTTTCTCATTTAGTCCTAAAGCCTCAGCAACTGCTTTAGGATCAGTAAGTTCTATAGTCTCTTCTGTTATTTTAGTTGATTTTTTTTTTATTATTTTTTTTTCTTCTATATTAGATTTGTTTTTTATTTCTTCACTGGTAGAAGCGTCAGCGGATTTTACATCAGTTAATGCATCATTAATATTAACCTTAACTTCTTCCTTAGGTACATCCTTTACTTCTTCTTTAGCAGCAGCTTCTTTAACTTCTTCTTTAGCAGCAGCTTCTTTAACTTCTTCTTTGGGTACATCCTTTACTTCTTTTTTAACTTCTTCTTTGGGTACATCCTTTACTTCTTCTTTAGCAGCAGCTTCTTTAACTTCTTCTTTAGGTGTATCCTTTACTTCTTCTTTAGCAGCAGCTTCTTTAGCTTCTTCCTTAGGCGCATCCTTTACTTCTTCTTTAGAGGTAGCATCATCATTAATAGTAGTTTCTACTATTTTTGTTAATCCTTCTTCAGCTAATTTATCTGCATCTGATTTACTTACATCTATTACTACGCCTTCAGGAAACCTTACACCATTAACAATACCAGATTTTAACATTTCTACTCTAACCCAACTTTCATCGTTTTGATTCTTTTCTTGAGAGTTATTTTCTACTGCTATCTCTTTCTTTGATGTTTCTTTGTTAATGTCTTTATTTAATAAACTATTACCTTTATTAAGGTTAAATTCTTTTTT
This sequence comes from Alphaproteobacteria bacterium TMED93, assembly GCA_002171495.2. Lineage (GTDB taxonomy): Bacteria > Pseudomonadota > Alphaproteobacteria > TMED109 > TMED109 > JAYYAX01. The sequence goes on along the minus strand of NHEU02000041.1, from coordinate 2,431 downwards.
TGTAAAATCTCTTAATATTTGAACTCTTGCTGACAAGGCAGCAAGTCTATTTATATTATTTGTTTCATTTAGTAAAACTTCATTTACTATTTCAGAGACTTCACTTAAAGACTTACCTTTAACTCTTTCTAATATAGCGTCTCTCATTTTTTGAATTTCTGGTGCTAGGTTCATAATAACTCCTATATTAAAATAACTATCATTTTGGCACTGTATTTGCAAATTATGAACCAAAAATAAAATTATATTGAAATTATGCAAGGTATAAAACAAAATTTAAAAATGCTTGGAGCAGCTCTAAGTTTAAGATCAAAAAGAAATGAGATATTAGCTTCTAATATAGCTAACTCCGCTACACCTCATTATAAAGCTAGAGATATTAACTTTGAAGCAGAGATAAAAAAGTATCAAACCTCGGGACCTATTAAAGTTACTGATGATCAACATATACCGGTAATGAGACCAGCATCCCCTGGACAAGTTCAATTTAGGAAAAATATAAATCCAAGCTTAGATGGCAATACTGTTGAGCTAGCAGTAGAACAACTTCAGTTTGCTGAAAATTCTATGAAGTATCAAAGCACATTGTCTTTTTTAAGTGGAAAAATTAATACTTTAATGTCAGCAATCAAGGGAGAGTAATAATGGGGATTAAAAATGTATATGATGTAGCAGCAAGAGCAATGTCAGCTCAAATAGTTAGAATGAATGCTATAGCATCTAATCTAGCAAATGCAAATAATGTATCTGGAGTTAAAGAAGATGTATATAAACCATTAAGACCTGTTTTTAAAACTATTTACTCTGACAAGTTAAAACAAACAGGTTTGTCTACTGTAGATGCAATTAGAGTAGAAAGTTTAGATAGAGAGCCTATTAAAACCTATCAACCAAATCATCCAGCAGCTGATGAAAATGGATATATTTTTAAAGCAGCAGTTGATATGGATGAAGAAATGGTAGAAATGCTAGAAACACAAAGACAGTACACAAATAATATAGAAGTACTAAATACAATAAGAAATTTGACTATGAGAACATTAAATATAGGAAAGTAAGGATATAAAATATGACAGAAATTAATAAAGCGTCCCAACAATCGTTACAAAGAATATTAGATAAGTTGGGAGTAAAGTCTTCAGAAGATAAAAAAGCTGTGGAAAATAAATCTACTTTAGGACAAGAAGATTTTTTAAAATTAATGACAACACAGTTACAAAACCAAGATCCTTTTGCTCCAATGGAAAATGGAGATTTTATAGCTCAAATGGCTCAGTTTTCTACGGTTACTGGAATAACTGAAATGGGTACTCAAATGAAAGCAATCAATGATAAATTAGATAGCTTTAGAATAGCTACAGCATCACAATATTTAGGGCATTCTGTTCTGGTTCCAGGAAATGTAGTAAGAGCAAATGGCAAAGATAATGTAGAGGGAGTCATTGACGTACCAAATGCTACTACTAAGTTGCAAGTATTTTTTCAAAAGGAAAACGGAGAAATTATAGACCAGCTTGATTTAGGAGGTCAGAGCAGAGGATTAGTAGGATTTTCTTGGGATAAAGTGCCTGAAGAAATAAAAAAAGATAATGAAAAAATATTTATCTCTGCATTTTTAGGAGATAATCCTGACCAAGCATTAGCTACTTCAGTTTTTTCTAAAGTATTGGGAACTTCTACAGAAAATAATCAAATAAAATTAGATGTTGATGGATATGGCCTAATTGATGCAAGTAAAGCAGTTAGGTTTAGGAATTAAAATTTATTAAACAGGAGAAAAAAATATGTCGTTCTACACAGCGTTAACAGGTCTTAATGGTTCACAAGCAGATATTGCTGCGACTTCTAACAATATTGCAAACGTTGCTACTACTGGATATAAAAGGTCAAGAGCTGAATTTGGTGATATATTTGCAACCTCTCCTTTGCAGAATTCATCTTCATCAATTGGTTCAGGTACAATTTTGAAAGGTATTAAACAACAATTTACTCAAGGAAATATAGCATCATCTCTAAACGCACTTGACTTAGCCATATCAGGACAAGGATTTTTTGCATTAAAACCTTCTGCAACTTCAAACCAAACTGTTTTTACTAGAAATGGTGCTTTTAGTGTTAATAATGATAGATTTATTGTTGACTCTTCAGGTCAGTTTGTCTTAGCACTTCCTGTTAGTGCTGACGGTTCTGTAGAAGGAAGTACAATTGATGACGCTAAAGCTTTAAAATTAGCACTAGAGTCAGGTGAAGCAAAAGCTACTGAAAATATGCAGTTATCAGTTAATCTTAATTCATCTTCGCAAGTTTTTGAAAACTACGACAATGCAACCTTTAGACAAGATGATCCTAGTACATACACAGCTTCCACATCTATTACTATTTTTGACAATCTCGGAAAGCCTGTTATTGCAACAGTTTATTTTATAAAAAC
>NHEU02000045.1 GCA_002171495.2 Alphaproteobacteria bacterium TMED93 | reverse complement strand
TTTTTTTTTCTAATTACTAGATCACCTGTTTTGAACCAACCACCCTCCCAAGCATGGCTAGTAGCTTTTTTATCTTTATAATAACCATTAAAAAACCCTTGTCTTGGATATCTTTTAGAATATCTTATTAGCATTTCTCCTGGTTTATTATTTACTTTCTTACCTAATTCGTTCACCACTTTAATTTCACAAATATTCTGAGGGTTTCCAATACACCTCATTCCGATGTCTCTATCTTTTTTATGGTCGAAAATACATCTTACCATTTCGGTCATGCCCCATAATTCTATCATTGGAATTTTAAATCTTTTTTCAAACTTGCTATGTAATGTAGGCTCAATTCCTGCCCCAACACCTATACGAAGGCAATTATCTTTCTCAATTTTATTATTTTTATTTTTTAGTAATAAAGGGGCCATAACACCTAAATAGTGAAATACTGTTGCTTTGGTAATATTTATTTCTTTCCAAAAATTTTTCACACTAAATCTTTCTGATTGGATTTGACAATTACCCGTAATCATCATGGCAAAAAAAGATAATATGCCAGAGTTAACATGGTGAACAGGCAAACAATTATAAAGTCTTTCTTTTCCAACTTTAAATGAAATAAGTCCCTTTTTTTTTGCGTATGAGTATCCAGCATTAATTTCATATTCATGGTTGAGAATACACCCTTTAGGTTTTCCAGTTGTTCCAGAAGTATATAAAATAGATGACTCAGTTTTTGAGTTTAGTTTTTTACTAGTTTTAACTATATTAAAACTATTTTTAATTAAAAAATTTAGTCTATTACTATTATTTAAAGTTAAAACACTCAATTTTTTTTTAAACTTTTCCAATATTTTTTTAATAATACTATTTCCATTGCTACTTATAACAAAATATTTTGAATCAGAATTATCTAATATGTATGTTATTTCGTTAATACTTAATTCTTTATTGATTGGTATACAAGATAAGCCATAATAGTTTAAAGACAGCTTTAATATAAAATACTCAGGAGTATTTCCTACCATAATTGCAATTCTATCGCCTATGTGAAAGTTATTTTTTTTAAAAAAAGCAACATTTCTAGTAACCTCTTTTTTAACATCTTCATAAGTATAATTTTTAATTTTTCCATTATTAGATATTTTGCTATTAGATAAAAAAATATTTTTTGGGTATTTTTTATATATTTTATTAAATATTAATTTTATAGTATTGTTATATATGAATTTTTTATGAGATATTATCATATTTATTTTTTAGCTTACAGATTAATTTGTATAATTGTGATCCAATTATAAGTAATTTGCGAACGAATATATGTGTCAAGTTCGTTTCTANTCACTTCTCCCTTNCTGATACAATTGAGCTTGACACTCATCCTTTTAAGACTGCAGTCGTTAACCTTGAAATACAAGTAATATTATTATTTTGTTTTACTTTAATTTCCCAAACATGAGTAGTTCTTCCCAAATGTATGGGTTTAGTAATTCCTGTTACAAATTCATTTTTAACTGATTTTATATGGTTAGCATTTATATCTAAACCTACTGAATAAAATCCGTCATCTAGACATAAATTGGAAGCTAAGCTTCCTATAGTTTCTGCTAAAACAACTGATGCTCCTCCATGTAATATTCCAAATGGCTGAATTGTTTTATTATTAACTGGCATAGTTGCTTTTATGAAATCATTTCCTATTTCTTTTACTTCTATANTTAAAAACTCTGCCATAGTATTTTTTAATGAATTATTAATACTATCTAATTCTATATTTTTTTTCCAAATCATATTTAACTTTTTTAACTAATAATGTATTTATATTATGTAATGAATGAAAATAGTGCAAAGATTTATTCACTTTTGATGGCAGTTTTTGTTGTAATGTTAGTTTTAACTAATATTATAGGGACTAAAATTTTCATTTTATTTGGAGAAACATTTCCAAATGGTTTTTTTGGTTTTCCTTTAGCCTTGACTGCTGGTATTATTACTTATCCTATAACTTTTTTAGTTACAGATGTTACAAGTGAAATATTTGGTAAAAAAAAAGCAAACTTATTAGTTCTTTATGGTTTTATTTGCAGTCTTCTGTCGTTACTGATTATTACAATTGTAATTAAATTAGTACCATCTGAGGCTTGGTTNAGCGGTTCTCCGTATANTTCTCTAGATGATATGAGCCAAGCTTTCAATGCTGTATTTTCTCTTCCAGGAATATTAATTACTGCATCAATGACTGCTTATTTAGTAGCGCAACTTATTGATATAAAAATTTTTCATCTAGTTAAAAAATTAACAAATTCTAAATATTTATGGTTAAGAAACAACCTGTCTACTATGATTTCTCAATTAGTAGACACCATTATTGTAAATTCTATCTTTTTAGGTATTGGTATGAAACTAGATATAGAGTTGATTGTGCAAATAATTATATGTAATTACGTAATTAAAATAATTTTTGCGTTGATTGATACACCTTTAGTTTATCTCGTTGTGTATATAATAAGAAAAAAAATATTAACTAATAAACTCTGATTTTATTTCATCTAATAATAAAGTTTCATTTATAGGTTTATCCCACCTAATTCTATGAAACCTAGGAAATCTAAGTGCNATTCCNGATTTATGGCGATTNCTTTTTTGCATTGAGTCAAAGGCTATTTCAACTACTAATTTTTTATCNACTTCTCTNACTGGGCCAAATGAAGTAATAGTGTTTTCTCTCACAAACTTATCTAATTTAATGAGCTCTTTATCGGTATATCCTGAGTAAGCTTTTGCAATTGGTACAACTTTATTATTATCTAATACACCAAATGTAAAGTCCGAATAATAGGAACTTCGTTTTCCATGTCCTCGCTGTGCATACATTAATATAGCATCAATATATTTAGGAGATCTTTTCCATTTAAGCCATAAGTTCTGTTTTCTACCTGGTATATAAAAACTAGATTTACTTTTTATCATTAAGCCTTCTTTAACTTTTGAGTTATACAAATTATTATAAATTTTTTCTAATTCTGAAAAATTAGAAAAGTTAATTAGTTCAGAAATATCAAAGTTTCTATTAAAACCATATTTAGAATAAAGTTTTTCTAGGTTTTGTTTTCTTTTCATTAAGTTTTGTTTTCTAATATCTATTCCTTCAAAAAATAAGATATCATATAACCTTACAAATACAGGTATTTCATCCTGCAGTTTTTTACTAGGCCTCTTTTTATTTATTCTTTTTTGCAATTCTGCAAAGCTGAAGGGAACAAAGTTTTTTCCCGCTAATAATTCACCATCTAATACCATTAAATCTCTTGAATTTATTAAAATTTCAGGAAATGAATTTGAAATATTTTCACCCATTCTAGAATATAATTTAGTTATATTATTTTCACATGAAATTTGTATTCTTATACCATCCCATTTATATTCTGCTATATAGTTTTCAGAGTTTACCTTATTGAAATCTCTTTTTATATCAAAAGAACTTGCTAACATCATAGTATGGAAAGTTTCATTAAGATTGATTTTAGGGTAGGGACCTGTACCATTTAACCACTTTAGTAAATCAATATAAGGTGGAACTAATCCATTCCAAATTTTTTCAATCTCATCTATGTTTTTAGAACCGTATACTGCAAGAGTATTTTTAATAAAACTTGTTGACACTCCTACTCTAAAACCACCTAACAACAATTTTATAAACGCCCATCTTTCGTCAACAGTATTTCTATTTAAATAATCTACTATAAATTTTTCTATGTCTAAATCTTTAGAATTTAGAATATTAATAACTTGAATCAATGATAATTTTTTATTTAAGGATTTATCCTTTCCATCCCATATTAATGAAATAGTATCAGCTAAATCACCCACGTAATCATAAGATAAATCAAATAATGTACTATCAACTCTATTTTTAATTATTTGTTTTACTTTATTGGCTTTAATATCTTTAAATTTTAGATTATTAGTTAAAGCAGCAATAGTATATCCTGCTTCAATTATATCTACATTCTTAAAATAATCTAAAATTACTTTTGTTTTTTCTTTATTAGATGAACAATAAATAAGTTGCTTTAGTAATGTTGAAAATTCTATCAATTAATTACTTCCTATGAGGTCTAATGCTTCAGCATTAATATTATTTTTCTTGCACCAATACTTTAATGCATCTGTTCTGCCATGAGTTAACCAAATCTTTTTAGCATTACTTCTTAATATTGTATTAGTTAACTCATTCCAATCTGCATGATCTGATATAACCAATGGCAACTCTATTTTGCTTTGCTTTGCTCTCTGTTTTACTATCATCCAGCCAGATGCTAAACAATATCTGACATTTGAAAATTTTCTTACCCATTTGTCTTTAATTGCAGAAGGAGGGGCAATAATAATTTTTCCTTTAAGACTATTTATATCTTCTTTAGTTACTTTTTTAAGTTTTCCTAATTTAATACCTCTATTCAGATAATAATTAGTTATTTTTTCAATAGCTCCATGCAAATATATTGTATCATCATATCCTTTTTCTCTTAGCAAACTAATAACCCTTTGAGACTTTCCTAATGCATAAGCTCCAACAATATGACATTTGCTAGAAAAAGTTTTTATTGAATGTAATAACTTCTCTATTTCATCTTTTGGGTTAGGATGTTTAAATATAGGAAGTCCGAATGTAGCTTCAGTAATTAAAGTTTCAGTTTGTATTAATTCAAAACTCTGGCATGTTTTATCTTTAACAGTTTTATAATCTCCAGTGACTAAAATTTTATTTCTTTTATCTTCTATTAATATCTGTGCACTTCCTAGAATATGACCAGCTGGATATAAAGTTAAATTTATTCCATTAATATAAATCTTTTCTCCATATGCTACTGATTGGAAACTTTTTGCGCAGTTTTCTCCATATCTAATTTTCATTATATTAATAGTATCTTTTGTTGCTAAAACTGATTTATGATTAGGTTTAGCATGATCTGCATGGGCATGAGTAATAATAGCCTTGTCTACAGGTTTAATTGGGTCTATATAAGCATTTATAGCTTCTATGAACATATTATGAGAAATTATACTCATCTTAAATTAAATAACACCTTACTTGATAAAATCAATTCTCATGAGTTTACTAGTTGGTTTAATAAAAAAATTAAAGGGTATCATGATTATCAAATCTTAGCCTATAAAGCTATATGTGAAAAAAAAGATATATTAATAAACGCCCCTACCGGATCAGGAAAAACAATAGCTGCCATGATGGCACCAATAATTAACTTTAAAGAGGATGTTAAGACAGGCCCATTTACAACACTTTATATTTCCCCACTGAAATCACTTATATATGATATTAGTAGAAGTTTAAATGAATGTATTACAGGTTCTAATTTAAAAATTAAGATTGAAACCAGAACAGGAGATACGACTAATTATAAAAAACAAAAACTATTAAAAGTCCCACCAAATTTTCTTATTACTACACCAGAGTCTTTTGCTTTAATGATGTCATATAAAAATGCTAATATTTATTTTTCAAATATAAAGTATATTATCATTGATGAGTTACATAGCATTATACACACAAAAAGAGGTGATTTATTAACTCTAAACCTAGAGAGACTGTCTTCTTTTTCGCCTTTTGCAGTTAAAATAGCTTTATCTGCAACTATTAAAGACTCCAATAGTGCATTAAATTATTTTTCCAACTCTTCAAAAAGAGAATGCATTGATCCAAAAATAACTAAGAAAATATCAATTAAAATTTTAAAATCAAATAATTCTGTACCATGGTCTGGTCATATGCCATCATATGCAATTAGAGATATTTATTCATATATAAAATCATATAAAAGTACTATTATTTTTGTAAATACTAGGGCTCAATCAGAATATGTTTTTCAAAGTCTATGGAAAATAAATAAAGATAGATTAAATATTGCAATACATCATGGAAGTTTAGACAGTAAACTAAGATTAAATATAGAAAAAAAAATGTTTGACGGGTTGTTAAACTGCATAGTAGCTACTAGCTCTTTAGAGCTAGGTATTGATTGGGCTAATATTGGTTTAGTAATGCAAATCGGAGCTCCTAAGGGAGTTTCAAGAATTATTCAAAGAGTAGGAAGAAGCAACCATAACATTGATAAAGTTTCAGAGGCAGTTTTAGTTCCAACTAATAAATTTGAGTATCTTGAATGCTTAGCGGCTAAGGATGCTTTAAAAAAAAGTATTTTTGAAGATAAAGATGAAAAAAATGGAAGTTTAGATGTTCTTGCACAGCATATTAATGGAGTAGCTTGTAGTAATTCATTTAAAGCTTTTGAACTATATCAAAACGTCAGGAATGCATGGCCTTATAGAAAGCTTACAAGAAAAAACTTTGATAGAGTTTTGAACTTTGTTCACAATGGTGGATACGTGTTAAAAAACTATAATTTATTTTCAAGACTTAACAGAAATAAAAACTACTATTCTATATCTAGTGCTAAATTTATAACAAAATATAGAATGAATTTAGGCACAATAGTTGAATCAGAATTGATTCCTGTTTATTTAAAAAACAAAAAGCTTGGTTTGATAGAAGACTACTTCATAAATCAGCTTCAAAAAAAAGATACTTTTTTATTTGCTGGTCAAGTATTAAGTTTAGATAAATTTTCAGATAAAGGAGTAGTAGTAAAAAAATCAGAAAACAAATCTCCTAAAATACCATCGTATGTAGGAGGCAACCTTCCATTAAGTACTTATTTAGCTGATAGTGTAATTGAGCTAATAGATAACTTCACAAAGTATAATTTACCTAAACAAATAAGTGATTGGATTGTAATACAAAAAAAATATTCATCATTACCTCCAAAAAATGGATTATTAATTGAAACATTTTGTAGAAACGAAAGTTACTACATTGTTTGTTACACTTTTTTGGGAAGGAATGCAAATCAAACACTTGGAATGTTAATAATGAAAAGATTAGAAGAACATAATTGTCAACCTTTAGCTTTTACAGCATCAGATTATACAATAGCAGTTTGGTCACTTAAAGAATTTAAAAATATTGAACAATTATTTAATAATAAATTATTGGATAAAGAATTTAATGCTTGGCTAAATAATACTTCTATTATAAAAAAACATTTTAAAAAAATAGCTGTAATCTCTGGATTGATAGATAAAAAGCTTCCAGGTAAAACAAAAAACTTTAAACAAACTAATTTTAGCTCTGATATAATATATGATGTGTTAGAAAAATATGATAAAAATCATATACTTATAGAGATTACTAAAGATGAAGCTTTAAGAGAATTAGTCGGATTAAAAGTTCTGAAAAAATTTGTTAACAAGATTAAATCTAAAATAATTCATAATAAATTAAATGCAATTTCTCCATTTGCAATTCCCATTGTTATGGAATTTTATAGTGAAAAAATTTCAAAAGAAAAAATTATTTCTTACAAGGAAGCTGATATTGAAAACACATTAGTAAGAGAGGCATATAAGATTGACTAAAATATGGTTTGCTAATAAATTATTTATATTGATACCTGATGGTTCTATTTACTGGCCAATTAAAAAGACTCTTATATTAGGTGATTTACATTTAGAAAAGTCATCTTTTCTTGCAAAGCTAGGTAATTTTCTTCCACCTTATGATAGCTTTGAAACCTTAGCTAAGCTTGATATTACGCTTAATACTTTTGATGTAATTAAAATCATATTACTAGGGGATATTTTTCATGATAAAAGTGGTATTAAAAGATTAAATAATAATTCTTATAATTACCTTGAAAGGTTATGTAATAAATACAAAGTTATTTGGATAGTTGGAAACCATGATGGTCAATTAAATCCAAAAAATTCAAGGCTATGTTTAAGATATAAAATGGATGATATTAATTTTGTTCATAAATCAGAAAAAAATAATAAAAATGAATTAAGTGGACACTATCACCCTAAAGCAACTTTAAAATTTTATAAAAAAAATATATCTAAGCCATGTTTCCTAGTTGGAAAGTCAAAAATAATTTTGCCAGCATATGGAGTTTTTTCAGGTGGTCTTGACTCAAAAGATATTACTTTCAAGAAGATATTTGATGGCCATTACAATTCCTATTTAACCTTAACAAAAAAAATTATAAAGATTAATTCTTAATACAATAGGTTTTGAGTTTTACTATTACTTTATTAAAATACAAAGTTATGATATTTAAAAATAATGAGATATTTTATTTTATTTTATACTTTTTTATATATAATCTTTTTTCAAAATCTTGGTTATGCAGACGTATTTCTTAATGACGTTATTCAAAGTAGTAATAGAACTCCTGAATATGCATTAAGGGATAAATATAGAAACCCTAAGGCAACATTATTATTTTTTGGAATAAACAAACATATGAAAGTCATAGAACTCCAACCAAGTGGAGGTAATTCTCCAGGAGGCTGGTATACAGAAATTTTAGCTCCTTATCTTAAAAGTGATGGTCTACTTATAGCGGCACACTTTAATCCTAAAGAGTCTGAATGGAGAGCAAGAATGAGAAGGGGATTTGAAGAGAGGGTAAAGTATAATAAAGATTTTAATAAAATTCAAATGTCAGTTTTATCAATGCCCCCTGTAAAACTATCAGAAGATAACTCAGCAGATATGGTGCTTACATTTAGAAATCTTCATAACTGGTTAAAAAGCGGCTATTTAAAGAATGTATTTCAAGTTTCTTTCAATGCTCTAAAAAGTGGGGGTGTTTTTGGCATAGTAGAGCATAGAGCTCCAGAAAGTTTTGATATTTCTAAGATGAAAACTTCTGGATATGTTTCAGAAAGCCTAGCAATTAAACTTGCAACTGAAGTTGGTTTTGTTTTGGTAGATAAATCAGAAATTAATGCCAATATTAAGGACAAAAAAAATCACCCAAATGGCGTATGGACTCTTCCTCCTACATTAAAACTTAAAGAAAAAAATAAAGATAAGTATCTAAGTATAGGAGAGAGTGATAGAATGACTTTAAAATTCATTAAACCCTGACTTTATGTTTGAACTACTTTAAAAATTAAATTATTATTTATTTGTTCTAAAGCTTTTTTTAATGCTCTTAATGTAAGTTTTTTCATAATGCTTTATATAGTTTAAATTAGAAACTAATGTATTATTATTACAAACTTTATCTGTAAATAATATACCATCTAAGTGATCTATTTCATGTTGGTATACTATAGCAGGAAACCCTGAAATTATTTTTGAGTGAAAATT
>NHEU02000033.1 GCA_002171495.2 Alphaproteobacteria bacterium TMED93 | reverse complement strand
TAAATCTTGGACTAATTTTACCTTTTTCATAAGGGTAATTAATTGTGACCGAAGGACTAAACATTCGTAAAAATGTTAAATATAGCCCCTTGGCTATATCTATGAGAAATAATGATTTTAGTACTAAATAAATTTTTTTCATATATTAGCTTTCATAATTAGGTAGAAGTCCAAAGAAAATAAGAAAAGTTGCAGTTAATATTACCCATAATAGTGATAAAGGAAGAAAAACTTTCCAGCCTAATCTCATAAGCTGATCATATCTAAACCTTGGTAATGTAGCTCTAACCCATAAAAATATAAATAGTAATAGACCAACTTTTAGAAAAAACCATATAAAACTAGGAATTGCATTAAATAATTCATTATCAAATGGAGGCAACCAACCTCCTAAAAATAAGATTGTCCCCAATGAGCTCATAAGTATCATTGCAGAGTATTCTCCTAAAAAAAACATAGCAAATAGCATTGAGGAATATTCTGTAAAATATCCAGCAACTAATGCTGACTCATCTTCAGGTAAGTCAAATGGAGCTCTATTAGTTTCTGCTAAAGCTGATATGACGAATACAACAAACATAGGAAATAGCGGAAATACATACCAACAGCCTTTCTGAGCAAGTACAATATTTGAAAGATTTAAAGATCCTACACACAATAAAACTGTTACTATTACAAAACCAATCGAAACCTCATAAGATACCATTTGTGCAGCTGACCTTAATGCTCCTAAAAATGCATATTTTGAATTACTAGCCCATCCTGCCATAATAATACCATAAATTGATAAGGAAGATACTGCAAACAGGTATAAAATACCAACATTAATATCAGATAATACTAAATTTTCAGAGACTGGTATAACACTCCAAGCAATGAGTGATAAGGAAAAAGAAATCATAGGAGCTAATACAAAAATCAGTTTGCTAGAACTAGCAGGAATAATTGTTTCCTTAGAAAATAACTTCACTCCATCAGCAAAAGGTTGAAGTAACCCAAAAAAACCAACAACGTTTGGTCCCTTTCTATACTGTACTAAAGCTATTACCTTTCTTTCTAGATAAGTTAAAAATGCTACAGCAACTAATAACGGCCCTATGATTGCCAGCACATATAGTACTAACATAAAAAAATACTTTAAATTTTCAAAGTTAAATATTTCCATTATTAACCTTTTTAATTTCTAGAATTTCTTTTACACAATTTGCCATATTTTCTGATGATCTAGAAATGCAACAGGTTTGATAAAAGTTTTTAACTAAAAAGTCATTAATTTCTGATGCTAGTTTAATTTTATTATTTTTTTCTGCTTCCCATTTTGACTTTTCAGCATAATTCTGATTTCTTAATAAAGGATAATCATCAAACATTTGTTTCAATAAACCTTCATGTGTATTGTATTTAATTACTGAAGATAATTTTTGATCCAAAGCCTTAAAGACTTTCCAACTATCCACCGCAACACCAGGTTTAGAGGTAATAGTTTTAGTAAACTGCGCTCTTCCTTCTATATTTAGGTATAAAGATTTTTTTTCCGTAAAGGCACTTGTGGGAAGTATTACATCAGAATTACCAGCAAATCTATCTCCATGATGGCCTATATAAATAATAAATACATCTTTTAAGTCATTGTTATTTATAATAAAATCATCTGCTTCTATCAAAAATAATACTTTTATTTTTTTACTTTTTAGTGCTTTTTTTATCTCTACAGAACACAAACCACCTTCATAAGGCACAAAACCAACAGATAAACCACCTACTCTAGAAGCATACTTATTTAAAACATTAAAACCATTCCAATTTTTTCTAATCAGATTTGCTTCCTGACTAATATTTTTAACAATTTTATGTATTTTGTTTCCTTGTGAAGTAGATAAAATACTATCTCCTAATATTATCATTGGAAAATTAGCATTCTTAAAAAAACTTTTAATTTTTATTTGAGTATTTAAGTCAGATAAAATACTTATATCATTGCCAAGACTATTAAACTTGTAAGTCAAATCTTCAGGAGTGCTAATAGTTAAAATATCTAAACCTCCTGTAAGCCACCTTTGTCTTATTCTAGAATTTAAGACAGCAGCCTCTCTTCTTGGATCACAACCAATAATAAGTAATTTATCTATAACATCAATGTTTTCTATGCCTGAGTTAAATAACCAATCATTTGGATTACTAAATGGAACTTGTGATAGGTTAAATCTACAATCTATATTTTTAACACCAATTCCTTTAAAGAACTCTTTAGCTGTATACATTGTTTCAGTATCTGTTAAAGCTCCACTTATTGCTGCTATTTCAGATGAACTATTATCATTAATTTTTTTTATTATTATATCTAATGCTTTATTCCAATCACTAGAAAGAAGTTTATTATTTTTCTTAACAAAAGGTTTATCTAACCTTTGATTTTTAAGGCCATCATAAAAAAATCTTGCTTTATCAGAAAGCCATTCTTGATTTATTTCTTCATTTTCTCTAGGAAGTATTCTTTTAATCTCGCCATTAAATTCATCAATTCTAACATTAGATCCTATTGCATCACTCACATCAATAGAGTCAAAGTGATTAAGTTCCCATGACCTTGCTGTAAATGCATAGGGTTTTGAAGTTAATGCACCTACAGGACAAAGGTCGATGATGTTTCCAGATAGTTCACTTGTAATTCCACCCTCAATGGCAGAAGTAATTTCCATGCCTTCACCTCTATTTATCGCTCCCAACTCATGTGTTCCTGCTATTTCATCCATAAACCTTACACATCTTGTACAATGAATGCACCTTGTCATAACGGTTTTAATTAATGGTCCAAAATTTTTTTCATCGACTGCTCTTTTACTATCTTGATATCTGCTTGTAGATTTTCCAAAATATAATGATTGGTCTTGGAGGTCACATTCTCCTCCCTGATCACAAATTGGACAGTCCAAAGGATGATTTATTAACAAGAACTCCATTACACCTTTTCTAGCCTTCTCTACTTTTTCAGTATTAGTTTTAATTACCATTTCATTTGCAGCTGGCATAGCACAAGAAGCTACTGGTTTTGGCGATCTTTCTATATCAACTAAACACATTCTGCAGTTTCCTGCAATTGATAATTTCTCATGATAGCAAAACCTGGGAATTTCTTCTCCCGCAGCTTCACAAGCTTGCATTACAGTTGCACCCTCTGGCACTTCAACCACTTTGTTATTTACCTTAACCTTTATCACTCAGCAGACTTTCTTAATAAATTATCCTGAATTTTTTTTTCAATTTCATCTCTAAAATGTCTTATTAATCCTTGTACAGGCCAAGCAGCTGCATCACCTAGTGCACAAATAGTATGATTTTCTACTTGAGAACAAATATCACTTAATTTATCTATATCATCTACTCTTGCGTCACCAACACTTAACTTTTTCATCATTTTAAGTATCCAACCTGTTCCTTCTCTACATGGAGTACATTGACCACAACTCTCATGATTATAAAATCTTGATAATCTAGTAATAGCTTTTATCAGGTCTGTGCTTTTGTCCATTACAATTACACCAGCTGTTCCGAGGCCACTGTTAACAGCCTTTAAACTATCAAAGTCCATATTCAGATCATTACACAGAGAAGATGGAAGTAATGGAGTTGAAGAACCTCCTGGAATAATAGCTTTTAAGTTTTCCCAACCTCCTCTTACACCGTTAGCATGTTTATTAATAAGTTCTTTTATTGATATTCCCATTTCTTCTTCAACAGTACAGGGAGAATTAACATGACCTGAAATACAAAAAAGTTTGGTTCCAGTATTATTTTCTTTACCCAAATTTGCAAACCAAGAGAACCCTCTTTTTAAGATTTCAGGAACAACTGATACAGTTTCAACATTTGATACAGTAGTAGGACAACCATACAAACCAACATTAGCAGGAAATGGAGGTTTTAATCTCGGCTGTCCTTTTTTTCCTTCAAGACTTTCTAAAAGTGCAGACTCTTCACCACAAATATATGCACCAGCTCCTCTATGAACAAAAAGATCAAGATCCCAATCTGTTTTAAGAATATTTTTTCCTAATAAATTATTTTCATAACACTCATCAATAGCCCTTTGCAGGCTATTGTATTCATTATAGAATTCGCCTCTAATATAGATGTAAGCACTGTGAGCCTGCATAGCAATTGAAGCATAAAGAATTCCTTCTATTAATTTGAAAGGTTCATTTCTTAATATTTCTCTATCTTTGCATGTTCCTGGTTCACTTTCATCAGCATTAATTACGACATAGTGTGGTTTTTCAGATAACTCTTGAGGCATGAAAGACCATTTTAATCCTGTAGGGAAACCAGCCCCTCCTCTACCTCTCAAACCTGATTTTTTTACTTCGTCTAATATCCAATTTTTTCCTTTTAACATAATACTTTTTGTATTATTCCAATCACCTAAGCTCTTAGCTACTTTTAAACCTGTACCAGAAAAACCGTATATATTTTTAAAAATCTTATCTTTATCGCTTAACATTTTTATTTTTTCCTACTATCTTTATTGGCTCTGAACATTTTCTTTCTTTTAACTGAGAACCTATTTTTACTTTATTTCCATTTCGTAAGTTATCTAGTAATTTTATTAAACTTTCTTCATCTAAATCTTCAAAATAATCGTCGTTAATTTGCACCATAGGAGCATTTACACAAGCACCTAAACACTCTACCTCTTTTAATGTAAAGTTTCCGTCTTCAGTGGTTTCATTTAAACCTACATTTAAATAACTTTTACAAAGCTCTAGCAAGTCATCACTTCCTTTTAACCAGCATGGAGTAGTAGTACAAAACTGGATAAAATATTTTCCAATTGGCTTTAGGTTAAACATAGAATAAAAAGTTGCTACCTCATATACTTTAATGAAAGGAATATCAATAATTTTACCAACTTCTTTCATTGCAGATTCTGGTATCCAACCCTTACATTGTCGCATTGCTAAATCCAACAAAGGCATTACTGCACTACCAGATTGGGAAGATGGGTACTTTTTTAAAATATTATGTATTAAAACATTATTTTCTTTAGAAAATTTAAAACTATCATACTGCTCTTGAATTTTTTTAACCATNATCTATCTATTTCTCCAAAAACAACATCTAANGTTGCAATACANGCTACTAAATCAGCTAATTGATGNCCTCTTGTCATAAAGTCTAATCCNTGCAAGTGTGGAAANCCTGGCGCTCTTATTTTACATCTNTAAGGTTTATTTGAACCATCAGATACNAGGTATACNCCAAATTCTCCTTTAGGAGCCTCCACCGAAGTATATATATCTCCTTGAGGAACTCTTACTCCTTCAGTATAAAGTTTGAAATGGCTTATAAGACTTTCCATAGACTCTTTCATATCTTTTCTTTTAGGTGGAGCTACTCTAGGATTGTCTGATATTGTTGCTCCAGTTGGTATTTTATCAAGAACTTGATCAATTATTTTAAGACTCTGTTTCATCTCTTCCATTCGTATTAAATATCTGTCATAACAGTCACCATTCTTTCCAATTGGAACATCAAAATCAACTTTTTCATAAACAGCATAAGGTCTGTGCTTTCTTAAATCCCAAACTACACCAGACCCTCTTAACATTGGTCCAGTGAACCCCCAATCTAGAGCCTGTTTTTTGCTAACCACTCCCACATTAACAGTTCTTTGTTTAAAAATTCTGTTATTATCAAGCAGACTTTCAATATCTTGAATTACTTTTCCAAAATTCTTACTCCAATTAAAAATATCTTCAAAAACATTTTTTGGAACATCCTGATGAACGCCCCCTATTCTGTAATATGCTGCATGTAAACGGGCTCCAGAAACAGCCTCGTAAAAAGACATTAGTTTTTCTCTTTCCTCAAACAGCCACAAAAAAGGAGTTGTTGCTCCTAAATCTAAACCTTGAGCACCTATTTGCAGTGCGTGATTCAGTATTCTAGTAATTTCATCAAATAGTGTCCTTATCCATAAAGCTCTTTCAGGGACATTAAGTTTTAAAAGCTTTTCTGCAGCCATTACAAAAGCATGTTCTTGTATCATAGGAGAAACATAATCTAATCTATCAAAGTAAGGCATTGCTTGAAGATAAGTTTTATGTTCAATTAATTTTTCTGTTCCTCTATGTAATAACCCAATATGAGGGTCAGCTCTTTCTACTACCTCGCCATCCATCTCTAGCACTAACCTTAAAACACCATGTGCGGCAGGATGTTGAGGCCCAAAATTTAGCATCATATTTTTAATCTGTTTCTCAGTCATCAGTTTTTTTTAAACTATTACCTTCCCAAGGGCTTTCAAAATCAAAATCTCTAAAGTCTTGTGTTAGCTTTACAGGTTCATAAATCACTTTCTTAGAAGCCATATCATATCTAACTTCTACGTTTCCAGATAGAGGAAAGTCTTTTCTTAAAGGAAAACCATTAAAGCCATAATCAGTTAAAATTCTTCTTAAATCAGGATGATTGATAAAAGCAATGCCAAATAAATCCCATACTTCTCTCTCATACCAATTAGCTGAAGGAAACAATGAAGTGATACTTTCGATAGCGTCTTCCTCACTTAAATTGGTTGTTAGAATTATTCTAGAGTTAAAATCTAAAGATAAAAAAATATAAACTAAATTAAACCTTTCTTCTCTGTCAGGATAATCTACAGCTGTTAATTCTAATAACTGAGAAAACTTTAACTTTTCATTATCTTTAAGAGTTTTAACTACTTTATATAAATTATTAGGAGTAATTGAAACTTTAAAGTTATCGTATTCAAACTTAATTTTATAACTATTTTTATCTAATATACTAGAAAAAACCTTTTCTAGATTTTCAACCATATCAGAGAATGTTTTTTTACAATTAATCAATTTACAGTCCTAATAACAGTTAAACTATATTTTTACCTTGTCTTTTTATCTTTTTCTGCAACTGCAAAATCCCATATAATAAAGCTTCTGCAGTAGGAGGACATCCTGGCACATAAATATCAACTGGTATAATTCTGTCACAACCTCTCACAACAGAATAAGAATAATGATAATAACCTCCACCATTTGCACAGCTCCCCATAGAAATCACCCATCTAGGTTCAGGCATTTGATCATAAACTTTTCTTAAAGCAGGTGCCATTTTATTAGTTAAAGTACCAGCTACTATCATTACATCAGACTGTCTAGGACTTGGCCTAAATACTACTCCAAATCTATCCAAATCATACCTTGATGCTCCAGTTTGCATCATTTCTACTGCACAACATGCCAGTCCAAAAGACATAGGCCACAATGAACCAGATCTTGCCCAAGCTAATAAATCAGAAAATTTAGTTAAAATATAACCTTTATTATTAGGCTGCATGGCTTTTTCAAGATCATCTTTAAAAAATTTTTCCTTTATTCCCATTCCAAAGCTCCTTTTTTCCATTCATAAATAAATCCTACAGTTAATATAAACAAGAAAAGCATCATAGATATGTATCCCGCTATTCCAATTGTAGATAGTGATATAGCCCAAGGGAATAAAAAAGCCACTTCTAAATCAAAAATTATAAATAATATTGCAACAAGATAAAACCTAACATCAAACCTACCCCTAGCGTCATCAAAAGGAGCAAANCCNCACTCATAGGCAGATAGNTTTTCTTTATCAGGATTGTTTGGCCCAACAAANCCAGACAAAACTGCAAAGCCAGCAGANANACCAACNGCAATNAGTATAAATACAAAAATAGGAAGATATTCTTGATAATTCATGGTTTCAATTTANATCATTTAATAAAATATTAATANCATCTATATTATATAGAGTAAAAAACGTCTGTTGTAATCAAGTTTTTGTAAATATTTAAGAGTTAACGTTGAGAAATTCCTTTAATTGAAAAAAGTTGTCTACCACTACATCATAGTTGCCATCAATATTTATTTTAGTATTTATTCCCCATTCATGTTCTCTTTTTACGAAAGCCGTTTTAAAGCCGGCCTTTTGTGCAGCATTTAGGTCAAAACTATGACATGCTACCATCATACATTCTTCAGGTTTAAATTGTAATAAATGTGCTGTTTTTTTGTAAGCCTCTAAGTTTGGTTTATAAACCTCTAAAGTCTCACATGAAAGGACTAAGTCCCAGGATATTTGATTAGATTTTGAGTTTTTGTAAACTAACCTATTACTTAATAAAGTAAAAGATACACACACAAAAAAATTTTTTAAATCATTAAACGGACTAAGAAAATCAGGCCAAGCTTTTAATTGTGAAGGATAAAAGTAATACAATTTGAATAGGTCTTCATTTGATATCTCTAATTTGTTATCTCTTATTATTTCTTCTACAGCATGTTTGTGAGCAACGTCAAAGTTTATTAACGAATTTGGATTTTGATTTGTAATTTTTTCCAAAGATTTCTTTCTCATTAGATTAGCTAACTCTACAGAAGAATAATTAAATTTATATTTTTTTTTTAACTCTTCAAATCCTTTTGAAAAACCAGAATGCCAATCTAGGATAGTTCCTCCAGTATCAAATGTAAGAGCTTTTATTTTACTTATGTCTAACATAATTAAAAATATATAGAAAAACTNATAACATTTATAGTTATTTTTGNTATAATTTTTATTTTNGGAGGATAAAATGTATATAACACAATCNCTAAAAAGAAATGCTCAATTGTATCCTAAAAAAGTTGCAACTTCTTTTAATGAAAGAANTTTTACTTGGGAAGAAAGCCTAGAAAGAATATCTAAGTTAGCATTTGGAATAAAAAAACTAGGAGTAAACCTGGAAGATAGAGTTGCTATTTTAGCCCATAATAGTGATAGGTACTTTGAATTTATTTATTCTGTTTCTTGGCTTGGAGGAGTATTTGTTCCAATAAATACAAGACTTGCACCACCAGAAATACAATTTTGGATAAACGATAGTGAAAGTAAAGTTATTTTTGTTGACTCTAACTTTTCAAGTATTATTGAAAATTTAATGAAAGAAAACAAAATACCTTCAATAGAAAAAGTAGTGTATATCTCTGATGATGCTGTACCTGAAAATATGATAAAATATGAAGATTTATTAGGAACTGAAAGCATTGATGATAAAATGAGAGGGTATAATGATCTAGCTGGTATATTTTATACAGGTGGTACAACTGGCAGATCAAAAGGAGTAATGCTTTCACATACAAATATGGTTATAAATGCATTTAACGGTGCAGTTTCTGGAGACTTTGGCCCTCACTCAAGATGGCTTCATGCTGCTCCAATGTTTCACATAGCAGATTGTGCTGGCTTATTTGGTGTTAGTCAGGCAGGTGGAAGCCACTTTTTTATTCCTGGTTTTACCCCAAAATTATTTTTTGATGCAGTAAGTAAAAATAAAATCAATGAAACAATACTAGTACCTACTATGGTTAACATGGCTGTAAATGATCCAGAAATTAAAAATTATGATCTTACATGCTTAAGAAAAATTATGTACGGAGCTTCACCAATGCCAGAACCTGTAATAGTAAAGGCAATGGAAATTTTACCAAATTGTACTTTTTATCATGCTTATGGTCAGACAGAATGCGCACCATTATTGACTTTTTCAGGACCTGANACTCATGTTTTTGAAGGTCCATTAGCATACAAGTTTAAATCCTGCGGTCAAGCTGTTCCGGGTGTAGAATTAAAAATTGCTGATGAAAATGGAAATGAGGTAAATTCAGGAGAGGTTGGAGAAATTTATGCTAGAGGTCCCAATATAATGCTTGGATATTGGAGACAAGAAGNTTTAACAAAAAAAGCAATCTCTGAAGATGGTTGGATGAGGACTGGAGATGGTGCAAAAATGGACAAAGATGGTTATGTTTTTATAGTTGATAGAGTTAAAGATATGATAATATCAGGAGGAGAAAATGTTTACTCTACAGAAGTAGAAAATTCTATTTATCAAATACATGGTGTTTTAGAATGTGCTGTAATAGGCATACCAGATGAAAAATGGGGCGAAGTAGTTCATGCAATTGTGAGACTAAAAGAGCAAGAGTCACTAGAAGAAAAAGATATTATAGATCATTGTCATAAAAATATAGCAGGTTTTAAATGTCCAAAATCTGTTTCCTTTAGAAATGAACCTATGCCTGTATCAGGTGCAGGTAAAATACTTAAAACAGAATTAAGGAAACCATTTTGGAAAGATCAAAACAAACAAGTTAATTAATGTTCCTAATCGTTTGTTAAATCATGTCCTGCTGATGCTACTAGACCTCCATCACAGGATACTACTTCTCCAATTGTATATTCAGATGCTTTGGATGCTAAAAAAATTGCGAGGCCTGCTATATCCTCAGGTCTACCTACTCTGCTACTAGGGTTTTTTTTTGATATAATTGAATAATCATGTTCAACTGCACTCCCAAGCATTTTGCTAGGAAAAGGTCCAGGAGCTATTGCATTACATATAATATTATCTGAAATAAGCCTGGCAGAAAGAACTTTAGTAAGCTTATGCACAGCAGCTTTAGCAACACTATAAGAATAATTCTCATAATATGGTGTATTAATACCATCAATTGAACCAATATTTATTACTCTAGTTTTTGAGTCTTGCTTTGCATTTTTTTTAAGCATAGGAAGAAATTTTTGAATCATAAAAAATATTGTCTTAACGTTTAAATCCATTACTTTATCCCAACCAACTTCACTAAAGCTCTCTAAAGGTTCTCCCCAAACCGCCCCAGCATTATTTATCAGAACATCAAGATGGTCCTCATTTTTATTAAACTCTGCATAAAGACCTTCAATTCCATTAACATTTGAAATATCAGAACTAAAAGCTTTACAAAAACCTCCATAGCGTTCTCTAAGTCTTTCCGCAGTTTCTCTTACGTCACTTCCTTTTCTAGATGTTATGTAAACTTTAGAACCGTTTGCAATAAACCCTTCAGCTATCATTTCTCCTATTCCTCTAGAGCCTCCAGTAATTAATACTGTTTTATCTTTTACAGAAAACAATTTCTCTAACTTCATTTTTAACCTTACTTTTTTATTTTAAATTAGTAATATCTTAAATCATGCTAAAAAACTTTCATTATAATTGCAACAAATTAGGGAATATAAGAAATTTAAAAATTGAACAAATAAAAATAAAAAGTTTAAAAAAAAATAATGTAAGAGTTGAAATACAAGCAATAGGAATAAATTATGTTGATATTTTAATGATTAAAGGGAATTATCAACATAAAACTCTACCTCCCTTTACTCCTGGAATAGAAGCATGTGGTATTATAGTTGAGGAAAATTGTAATAATAAAAGGCTAATTAATAAAAAAGTAATCATAAACAAAAAAGGTGGCTGTTTTAGTGAAGAAATAGTACTGCACTTAGACGAAGTTATCATTATACCTCTAGCAATAGACTCTGCTTTAGCTGCTGGAGCTTTTATAAATACTCTTACAAGCTACGTATCACTATGTGAAATTGTTAA
Organism: Alphaproteobacteria bacterium TMED93; assembly: GCA_002171495.2. Classification (GTDB taxonomy): domain Bacteria; phylum Pseudomonadota; class Alphaproteobacteria; order TMED109; family TMED109; genus JAYYAX01. The sequence continues at coordinate 26,001 of NHEU02000033.1, read as the reverse complement.
ACTTAAAAAAAATCAAAACATACTTATTACAGGAGCTTCAGGAGGCGTGGGGTCTGCATCAATAAAGTTAGCAAAGAGCATAGGTGCAAACGTTATAGCTATAGTTAGTAATAAAAACAAAGAAACATTTGTTAAGAAACTGGGGGCCAACAAAACTATAATGCTAAATAGCAATGAGCTTGAGGATATTTCTAGCTATCGAAAAAAATATCAAATAGATATCATACTAGATATAAATGGTCTTATAAAAACAAAAAAAATACTAAGTTTTCTAAAATGGAATGGAAAATATATTATAGTAGGGTTTATGGATAAAAATTATTATAATTTACCAGCGCAACATATTTTGATAAAAGGACTAAGTGTATTTGGAGTTAGAGCAGGAGAATATTTAAAAAAAAACATTAATAAAAAAGAAATTATTTATAAAGTACTTAAAATCATTAAAAAAAATACTATAAACTCAATTGATTATAAATTAGTAGATTTTAGAGACTTAAAAAAAAGCTTAGATAATCTTAAAAATAGATCCTCACTTGGAAAAAATATTGTTATTACTAAATTTTATAAGAAAATATATAAATGAAAAAAAAAAAAGCAGCCCTATTATTTTCAGGAGGACAAGATAGCACAACTGCACTAGGTTGGTGTCTGAATAAGTTTGATGATATACACTTGCTATCTTTTGATTATGGACAAAGACATAATATTGAATTAAAATCAGCAAAAAGAATAGTAAAAGAAATAGAAAAAAATTTTGATTTAGATACTACTAAAATAAGTAAAAGTTTAATAATTAAAATAAGGAACTTAGCTAATATTACTAAAAGTTCTCTTACCTCAAACCTAAAAATTGATACCTCGAAGAAAATCCCAAACACTTTTGTGCCTGGAAGAAATTTGTTATTTTATAATTTAGCTTCTTCATACGCTTATACTAATAATATAGAAAATATTGTTTCTGGAGTATGTCAGACCGACTTTTCAGGTTATCCAGACTGCAGGGATGTTACTATCAAAACATTAAATAAAGCAATAAACTTAGGAATGGAGAAAAAATTTTTATTTCACACTCCACTTATGTTTCTAAGCAAGGCCGAGACATGGAAACTTTCTTATACTATAGGTGGGGAAAAATTTGTTAATATAATAAAAAAATATACTCATACTTGTTATAAAGGAGAAAGAAAAAAATTATTTTCTTGGGGATATGGGTGTAATAAATGCCCGGCTTGTTCTATAAGAAAAAAAGGTTGGGATGAATATAATTTGAAAAAAAATGATATACAGTGTTAAAGAAATATTTCTAACTATCCAAGGAGAAGGCTATAACTCAGGAAGAAAAGCTACATTTTGTAGATTTTCAGGTTGTAATTTATGGAATGGTCTAGAAACCTCAAAAAAAACTGCTAAATGTAATTTTTGTGATACTGATTTTGTAGGAGTAGATGGTATAAATGGTGGCAAATATACTTTATCCTCTTTAGTAAGTAAAATAGAAAAAGTAAGCAAAGAAAATAATAAAGAAAAAAAACTTATAGTATTTACAGGAGGAGAACCATTACTTCAATTAAATGAAGACCTAATTAAAAATCTAAAGAAGAAAAATTATGAGATAGCTATAGAAACAAATGGAACAATAAATCCTCCTAAAGGAGTGGACTGGATATGCGTAAGCCCAAAAATTAAAAATAAAATAGTATTAAATTATGGTAATGAAATAAAAGTTGTATATCCTCAAAAAGGTATAAACCTAAATGAATTTGAAAATTTAAGATTTGAACATTATTACCTACAGCCTTTACATAATGAAAAATACAGTCAAAATTTAAAAAAAACACTTGAAGCTATCATGAAACATCCAAAATGGAAATTAAGTCTTCAGACACATAAGTTTATTGGAGTTAAATAATGAATAAGTGTATTTGTAAATCTTTCACTTTTGAAGCAGCCCATAGCTTAAATACAACCAAGAATTCTAAAAATAAAAATATTCATGGTCATTCATTTCATGTAAGAGTTTTTATTGAAGGTAAGGTTAAGAAAGATGGAATGATATTAGATTTTTTTATTTTAGATAAAACCATAAAAAACTTAAAGGATAAACTCGACCATTCTTATCTGAATGATATTAAAGAAATTAAAACGCCTACGTTAGAAAATATAGGTAGCTGGATTTGGAAGCAAATAAAACCAAAATTAAAAAACTTATATAAAGTGGAAATTGAAAGAAAAACATGTGGTGAAAGTTTTTCTATTTCAAATTAATTAAAGTTCTTCACATACTCTAGATGGTTTTCCAAAGAACCTTAAACAATAATCTTTAGTTATAGACTTTCCTTTAATATCATCAACAATAAAGTTTATTAATGCCTTTATCTGTCTTTCATTTAGCATCTGTCTTGCAGGTAAAGGCCTGTTTTTATTATCTCCCTCAAAGTCTGTAAAAGTAAGTCCAAAACATCTATCATCTTTATATGCCTGTTTTGAAAAATAAGGCATATTAGTTCCTGGCCTTCCACATTCTACTATTTGTTTTAGACCCTCTTTATCTAATCCTGTATCTCTTATCGATGCAGCTGCTCCTCCATAAGAACCTCCTCCATCACCATGCCATTGGTGACAAGAATTACAATTAGCTTTTTTAAATACTTTTAAACCATAGTCAGGACTTTGACCGAAGCTTTTTATGGAAATTATAAAAATAAAAAAAAATAATAAATATTTCATTAACAATCTATAAATTTAAATTAGAAATAATTAATTTTGTTCTACTTACTAAACTTTCTTTATCCTTTTTATCTTTATTACTTAAAAAATAAAATTCAGTATGGTAGGTGACCTTTTTATTCTTAAAATTTTTTGCACAAATTCTATTTGTATATNTTTTATTAATTATAGTATGGTTTTCTTTTTGCTTTATGTCATTACACTCCCAACCTTGCGATCCATATTTTGAATACACCCGCATCCAAAATAAGTGGGCTTGTTTTTTAAAGTAAGGTGGCGCGTTGGGATCTGTATTAACTGTAATTTTTTCAATAATACCCTTTTTGTTTATAGCAATATTAATTGTTACTGGATGTCCAGCTATCTGAGTACCTTCAAAATTTTCATTAAATGCGTATTTGTCATCATATTCAAACNCTAAATAAAAATTATCATCATTTCTCTTTTTACATAGATTAAAGTCATTCCATAATTTAAGTGATTTCTCAGAATCTAAACATCTTATATTCGNATATCTTTCTTTGGGTATGCTTTTGATGCTAGTACCAACTTCAAATTCTCTAATATCATTGGAATATAAAAGTCCAGTCTTAAAAGACATAAAACATAATATTAAAATAAAATATTTCAGCATTTATTTACTCTACCCTAATAATCAAAAAAAGAAGTCTTTTTTACATTTAAGTAAAAAAGACTTCTTTTAGAAAAATTAGTTATTTTTATAAACTAAAAACAAATAACATATTTCCAGACTCTACATTCTCTAAACCAGGGGTAGTTGAGTTAAACCACTGCGGCCAAACACCACCTAATCCTGCTAAGATAGCCACATATTGTTTTCCATCTACTGAAAATGTAATTGGAGGAGCATTTGTACCGTGATTAGTTTCAAATCTCCATAACTCTTTTAAGTTATCTGAGTCAAGTGCAAACACACTACCTTCAGGGCTAGCACTGAATACTAATCCTCCTTTGGTAGCTAATACTCCTGCTAAATTAGGATAAAACATATCAAACTTAGCAACAATTTTCCCAGTATTAGGGTCCATAGATGCTATACTACCCTGTATTTGCGGTCCCATTTTAGGTCCACCTCCAAAGTATAATTGCCTTGCTTTCCAAGCTTCTTTTTGTGCAACAGTTACATGTCCTGCACAGCTTTCTATTACTGGAATATAATATCTTTTTCTATCAGGGTCGTAGGCTGTTGGTTGCCAGTTTTTTCCTCCCATATTTCCAGGGCATGACAAACCTTCTTTTCCACCCCTACCTGAACTTGAAGCGGGTACATATTTTTGCACATCTTTGTTAGCATCGTAACTCATTGGTCTACCAGTATATTTATCTAGACCCGTAGTCCAATCTAGCTTTTTAACAAAAGGTGTTCCCCATAAAAACTTTCCACTATTTGCATCTAGAGCATATGCAAATCCATTTCTATCAGCGTGCAATAAAGCTTTAGTTTTTTTACCGAAAATTTTTGTATCTACAATAGTAAGTTCATTTACTCCATCAAAATCATACGGATCGTTTGGTGTATATTGAAAATACCATTTAATTTTTCCAGTATCGGCATCTAGAGCTAACGCACTATTACTGTAAAGGTTATCACCTGGTCTGTATTCATTATCCCAATCAGGACCAGGATTTCCTGAGCCCCAGAAGATAGTATTGGTATCTTCATCATAAGTTCCAGTTACCCAAGTAGATCCCCCGCCATGCATCCAAGCGTCTTTACTGTGGTCTTCAGGACCTTGCTTCCATGTTTCTGATCCAGGCTCTCCAGGAGCAGGTATTGTATAGGTTCTCCAATTCTGTTTGCCAGTTTCAATGTTAGTGGAATTAATATATCCTCTAATTCCNTATTCTCCTCCAGCAATTCCTGTTATAACCTGACCACCTTTTATCACTAATGGTGCTGCAGAAATACTTTCTCCTATACTTAAATCTGCAATAGTTATATCTTGTTCAATTTCACCTGATTCCTTATTTGTAATAATAAGTCTTCCGTCAATAGTATGAGAAACTACTTTATCACCATATAAAACAGCACCTCTATTATTTATACCACAACATGTAATGTTACCTGCATAATCGTAATCTGTATCTGGATCCATTTTCCAAACTTTTTTTCCATTTTGACGAACATCAATTTTATAAACTGTTCCCCAACCATCAGTAACATACATCATGCCGTCTTCTACAATAGGAGTTCCTTCTAATCCTCCGTATTTCCACCATGCTCCTCCTGGAGTTCTATCTCCACCCAGAGCGGCAGTAAAAGCTACTCTTAATTTTTTAACATTTTTTTTATTTATTTGTTTTAATCTGGAATACCTTTGTCCGTCTAAAGTTCCATGATGTGTCACCCAATTTTCAGGTGATTTTTCAGCTTTGCTTATATCATTCCAGCTAGTCTCTTGGTCTGCTGATACACAAAAGATAAACGATATAGCAAAAAAAATAGTACAAACTATTCTTACCATTATTTTACTCCCTAGTTAATTAATAATAAAAGTTTTATAAATTAAGCATATTTAATTATTTTTTAATGGTCAAGATTTTCTTTGTCTTATATATTTAAAAAGAATTTTTTCTTTATCAAAGACTAATTTATTATTTTTTTAGCTACAGTAAAATGAATGAAAGTTTTGAATTTAATGATAGTAATGTAATATTTAGAGATCTGATATTACTAACTCTAACTGGTTTTATCTCTATGGTAGTACTTCTCATTCCCTTTATACAACCTCCAACAGAAACTGAAAATACTTCTATTCCTCCTGGTAATGTAATAGTAGAATTATTCTGGGATAATGATAGAGACGTAGATATAGATTTATGGGTAAAAGCTCCTGATGACATTCCTGTTGGTTATTCCAATCAGGGAGGCCTTTTTTTTAATTTATTAAGAGATGATTTGGGAAAATANAAAGATTCGACTCCTGTTAATTATGAAGTCTCCTACTCCAGAGGAATTAATGAAGGTATATACATTACAAACTTACACCTTTACAGAGAAGACGTAACACCATTTATTCCAATTACAGCAAAATTAGTTGTCTCTGTAGTTGACCCTAATACGAAGGAAAGAAAACAAATTTTGAAATCTCAAAAAANACTCGATAATGTAGGAGAAGAAATTACAATATTTCAATTTAAATTGGACAAAAAAGGAAACTTAGATAAAGATAACATTAACAATAATTTCGTACCACTAAGGTCTGGTAATAAAGGATAAACTTATGAAATATAAATACTTGCTGTTGTTAAGATATAGCTTGGTAAATGCTGTAGGTTTAGTTTTTATATTAGTAGTTTATTCTCAAGGTTACTTAAATAAAGCAATAAAAAGTGACGTAACAAATGTAGTAGTTTTAATTATATTTATTTTTCTCATCGGGCTAACACTAGCTTCAATTAAAGCATTTTGGATAAGTAGAGAATTAAATCATGCCTATTCTCTTCAAAAAAAAGAAAAATCAGTATTAAATGACTTTATAAAAAAGTCAAAAAAATTAGATGCTAGCTCTAGGTCTAATCTTATATCTTCTACAAGAATTAATATATCAGTTAAGATAAGTAATATAAAATTTATTGCTAACATATTGGTCATATTAGGATTGATTGGAACAGTAATAGGTTTTATTATCGCTCTATCAGGTGTAGATGGGTCCATTTCGAGTAATCCTGACGAAGTTGGAAAAATGGTAGCCTCATTAGTCCAAGGAATGTCAGTAGCATTATATACAACATTAGCTGGNTCAATATTAAGTGTATGGTTAAACATTTGTTATCAAATTCTTAGCAATGGCGCTAACCGATTAATCTCAAGGATAATAGAAGTTGGGGAAAAAAATCTCTGATGTTAAACTTTCAAGAAGATGAACTTTTAGATGACGTACAAGCTGATACAATATTTAGAGATGTTACTTTATTAGCTCTTTCTGGTTTTATTTCCATTGTAATTTTACTTTTACCCTGGTTAAACTTTCAAGCAAAGGATATAGAAATTCAAGAACCCGTAGGTAGCGTAATTTTTGAATTATTTTGGTCAGAAAAGATTGATGCTGATTTAGACTTATGGGTTAAAGGACCTAACGATTCATCTGTAGGCTATGCGCAACCATCTGGACAGGTTTTTAATTTATTAAGAGATGACAGAGGTCTTACTGCTGACCATACTCCCTTAAATTATGAAATTTCATTTACACGAGGAATTTTGAAAGGTGAATATCAAGCAAATGTGCATTTATTTAAACATAGTAAAAGCAAGATNCCTATCGAAGCAACGGTAATAGCTAGTCTTGTTACTCCCGATAGAGGCTATAGAAAAGAAATNCTGGGCAAGAAAGTTATGTTGAATTTTGAGGGAAAAGAAAAAACTGTTTTCAGGTTTAAATTGGATAATAATTTTAAAATAGTAGAAGGGTCTGTTAATAGTTTAAGAAAAAGTTTGATTGGTAATTATTAATGAATAGTATTAATTGGTTTTTTTTCATAATTGTTATCTTAACTGCAATTCTTACCAGTTTAATTTTCAAATCGAGAAATAAAACTCAAACTAAATTTTTTACTTTAATTTTAGGTATTTCCATTTTTCTAATCTCGTATGTCTCATTATTAGAAATATTAAGTAGACCAAAGCCTAAAAATCTTGAAATTCTTAATAAGTACGTGGAAGAGGTAACATTGCTTCATGTGTCTTGGGTAGAAGGAGAGGCTATACATATCCTTATAAGGCTAGATGGAGTGAAAGAACCGAGGCTTTACTCTTTTCCTTGGGATCCTATTCAAGCTCAAGAGTTTGATGAAGCATTAGAAAAAGGAAGAGAAAACAATGAAGAAGTAAGAATTTCAAATCCATTTTTTGTATCTAATTTAGAAGAGAGAAAAACCTTAATCTATTCTTCGCCTGCAAAACCTCTACCTGCTAAAAAACCTCCTGAAGTTGGTATAACTGCTTATGATCCTGATGCTGAAAAGAAATCGTATGAAATGATAGAAAAAGAAAGAAATAAAGAAAAATAATTATGGTTAATCTTATTACTCTTAAAAAAGTAAATAAATTTTATAAAAATCACTATCAAGCTTTAAATAATGTGTCATTAAATATAAAGCGTGGTGAAATATTCGCTTTACTAGGACCAAATGGAGCAGGTAAGACCACTCTTATAAATAGTATNTGTGGTTTATCGTATCATTCTTCAGGATCTATTAAAGTTGCTGGTATAAACTTGGAAAATAATAGAAAAGCNGTAAAAGCTATGATAGGGCTCGTACCACAAGAGCTACATTTAGAAGCATTTGACACAGTGTTCAGTAATGTCTGCTATTCAAGAGGCTTATGGGGATTAAAAAATGACTACGATTATATAAATAATTTATTAAAAAAATTAAAGTTATATGAAAAAAGAGATTCTCTACTAATACAACTATCAGGTGGAATGAAAAGAAGAGTGTTAATAGCTAAAGCGTTATCACATAATCCAAAAATCCTTTTTCTAGATGAGCCCTCAGCAGGNGTAGACGTAGAATTAAGACAGGAGATGTGGCAAATTATTTATAAATTAAAAGAAGAAGGAGTAACTATAATTTTAACTACTCATTATATTGAGGAAGCAGAAGAAATTGCTGACAGAGTAGGATTTATTAATGACGGAAAAATTATTTTGGTTGAGGAAAAGAAAAAACTTCTTGCAAAGTTAGGAAATAAAACACTAGTTTTAAAACTTTCAAAACAACTAAAAAAGCCTCCNAGNTTTTTAAATAANTANTCTACTAAATTGAATAAATTNGGNAAAGAGCTTGAAATTAATTTAGATAATAGGAAAAANCAAGCAATTGATATTCTTGCTTTAATAAAGAAAAACAAATTAAATTTTTTGGATTTTGATATTAAAAAAAGATCATTAGAAAGTATTTTTATTAATTTCATTAAAGGCAATAAGAGATGATAAATTTTAAAGCAGTAATAGCAATTTATTTTCATGAAATTGAGCGAACAAAAAGAACTATTTTTCAAAGTATTATATCTCCCATATTAACAACATCCTTATACTTTATAATTTTTGGATCTGCTATAGGTTCTAGAATAAAAGAAATTGATGGCGTTTCATATGGNATGTACATTGTCCCTGGGCTACTAATGTTAAATTTACTAACTCAAAGTATATCTAATGGGTCTTTTAGCACATTCTTTCCTAAATTTAATGGCACTATATATGAATTACAAGCAGCACCTATATCTGGAATAGAAATGATTTTAGGTTTTGTAGGAGCAACAGCTAGTAAATCATTATTACTTGGTACGTTGATAATAATTACGTCATCTTTTTTTATTGACTTGAATATTGCTCACCCTTTCCTAATGATATTTTTTCTATTAATAACTTCTATAACCTTCAGTATGTTTGGTTTTATAATTGGCATTTGGGCAGATAATTTTGAAAAATTATCTTTAATTCCTTTAATTATAGTTACTCCATTAGTGTTTTTAGGTGGAAGTTTTTATTCGATTAATATGTTACCTGAGTTTTGGCAAAAGATTTCTTTGTTAAACCCGGTACTTTACCTTGTTAGTGGTTTTAAATATAGTTTTTACGAAATCTCTGATGTTAGTATTTTAACCAGTATCATAACTATATTAATAAAATTATTATTATGCATTCTTTTTATAGTATATATTTTTGTTAAAGGTTATAACCTAAGAAATTAAATGGATGTTAAGTATTATAAAGAAATTATTAAAATTTTAGATTTAAANTTTGCTGATAAAAAAATTAAAAACTTTTTACCTAAAATTACAAAAAATTTCGCTAAGGACAAAAGAAACTTTTCTCAATTTTGGAAAGCTTGTAATTCTCAAATAAATATTTTANCANNAAATAAAAANCACAAATCATTTGAGAATAAACTTTATACCATAAATAAAATATCAACATTATCTAAGAAAATATTTTTATCCAACTACGCGAATAAAGTTTATAATTCACTTACTAAAAATAAATTAAAATTTATAAGAGTTGAAGATTTAGTTTATGAAGTAAATAAATTAATACCATTTATAACACCCTCTAAAGAGCAAATTAAAATTGAAAACAATAGATCATTATCTAATAAATTAGGAATTGAATTAGACCAAGGGATTTTTTTGTCAGCTATATTATCAGATCCTTTAAATGGAAGTCACTTATGTGAAGCAATGCTTAGACCATCAAAGCTAGCATTAGATAATTTAGAAGAATTTTGCTCCAGTGGTTATATAAATTTTGGTAAAGCAATTGTTAAAGAAAAAGATAATTTCACTGAAGTTATTTTAAATAATCCAAAATATCTTAATGCTGAAGATGAGTTCACACTTTACCCTTTAGAAGCAGCTATAGACTTAGCACTATTAAGTACAAAATCAAAAATTTGTATTTTAAGAGGAGCTAAGGTAAATCATCCTAAATATAAGCAAAAAAGAATTTTTGGTTCTGGAATAAACCTTACTCATCTATACGAAGGAAAAATATCTTTCATGTGGTATTTAATTAGAGAAATGGGAGCAGTACATAAAGTTTATAGAGGTATAAATGCAAAAAGTAATAGTCTCCATAATTTATATTACCCTTCCTTAGAAAAACTATGGATTGGAGCATTAGAAACATTTGCTATAGGTGGAGGGTGTCAGTTTTTATTAACCCTAGACCATATAGTTGCAGATAAAAACGCTTATATGACACTTCCTGCAAGAAAAGAAGGTATTATTCCAGGTGCTGCTAACCTAAGGTTATGGAGGTTTGTTGGGGATAGAGTATCTAGGCAAGCTATCCAAAATGGACTAAAAATAAATGTATCTGACCATAATGGAAAAAGAGTTTGCGATAACATAGTAAACTATAACTTAATTGGAAAAACTCTATCTAAAACAGTAAAAGAATATCATAATTCCGGGGTAATAGGCGCTGCGTTTAATAGAAGAGCATTAAGATTTTCTCAAGAAACATTAGATCAATTCAGAGAGTATCTTTCATATTACTCACATGACCAAGCATACTGCCATTTAAGTAAAGATCTAATAGCAAATTTAGAAAAGTTTTGGAATAAAACAAAAAACTAGTTTTTTTTCTTTTCCTCTACTTTAAACCCAAGCTTTTTTATTTTATTAATAATAACTTTAGCATGATCTTTATCTCTTGTTTCCAAAGTTATATTCAGTCTAGCTGCTCTTACAGATAGGTCCAAAGTAAATCTGCTATGTTCAACTTCTAAAATATTTATTTTTTCTTGACTGCATAATATAGAAATTTGATTTAACTGCCCAGGCTTGTCATCCATATCAATTGAAAGAGTTAATATTTTTTTCTTTCTAACTAATTCTCTCATTAGTAATGAAGATAAAACTCTAGAGTCAAGGTTTCCACCACAAGCAACTAATCCTATATTTTTTGAAGACTTGGGTATTTTGTCTTCTAGAATTGCAGCCAAACCTGCTGCTCCTGCTCCTTCAACTAAAGTCTTATCTTTCATTAAAAAATGTGAAATTGCTTCCTCAATTTTTTTTTCTTTTACAAGAATACACTTATCAACATTTTTATTTAATATTTTTGAGTTTATTGTACCAATTTTTTTAACGGCAATTCCCTCTGCAACACTTCCTGAACTAAAAGAGTATTTCCTTTTGTAAAATGAATTATAAAAAGAAGGAAAATTTTCTGATTGCACTGCTATTATTTTTATATTTTTTTTTTTTATTTTTTGCAACTATAGAACAACCTGATAGAAGTCCTCCACCTCCTACTGGTATTAATATTGTGTCTATCTGTGGAGCATCTTCTAACATTTCTATCATAAGAGTCCCTTGACCATTAACCACGTTTATATCATCAAATGGATGGATTTTATTATAACCATGCTTCTTAACAAGTTTATTTACATATTTTTCTGATTCAAGCACGTTATCTCCAAAAATTTCTACCTTAGCACCTAGTTCTAGATTTCTTCTAATTTTTTCAAAAGGTGTGTTATTAGGCATAACAATAACAGCTTTTATTTTTAAAAGTTTACATGCAAGAGAAACGCCTTGCGCATGATTTCCTGCTGACATTGCGATAACTCCTTGTTTTCTTTTCTTAGAACTTAAGCTTAAAATTTTATTTAGAGCGCCTCTATACTTAAAAGAACCAGTGTGCTGAAAGTTTTCATATTTAACATAAATATTTCTATTAACCAATTCCGATAAAGCATTTGAATACTTAGTGGGAGTCCTAAGTATATACTTTTTTAAATTTTCATTAGCTTTTATAATATTTTTAAACATAATTTATATAAAAAATACTATTTCTATCATGACACTGAAAATAATAAAATATTTAAATTATANTCCATNCTTGGAAGCAAATATNAATAGNGGANATAATTCTATTATTATAGGTAATACATTTGTAGNNAGAGNTACTATTNTAGANGACAATGTCGTTATNAGAGGTGATGGGAAAGAAGTTACTGTAGGAAAAAATTGCCTATTTAAAAATAGATCTACTGTTCACGTAGCAGCAGAAATTCAAGGAACTGAAATAGGAGACAACTCTTTAATTGGAGAGTATTCTATTATTCATGCTTGTAAACTAGGTAAAAATATAATTGTGGGAAACAACTCTGTAGTTATGGATGGCTCTGAAGTAGGCGATAATACGATGATTGAAAATAATACATTAATCCCCCCAGGTAAAAAATTTGAGTCATTTTCACTTATTGGAGGATCCCCTGGAAAAGTCTTAAAAAAAATTACTGAAAAAGACTATCTCCTTTACAAAGAGAATATACGTATAAGTAAAGATGATGTTTTAATTAATAATAATTATAATTATAGAAGCTATTTAGAAAAAAGAATACCTTCTAACAAGTATACTAAAAAAAATACTGATAATACCTTTGTTGCGCCAGATGCAGAAATATATCAAACTATAGAAATAAATAAATACTCAAGTATTTGGTTTTCAGTTTATATTTTTAGTAGTGAAAATAACGGAAAATTAATTTTAGGTGAAGGTTCTAATATTCAAGATAATTGTATCATTAACACTTTAGGTCAAGTGATACTAATAGAAAAAAGAGTAACTATTGGACATAACGTTATAATGCTAGGAAAGTCACATGTAAAAAATGATGCTGTAATTGGTATGGGATCAATTTTAGAAAGTGATTGTATTATTGGAAACAACTCTTTTATTGGAGCTAATTCCTTTGTTAAGGCAGGAACTATTGTTCCAGATAACACTATATTTGCAGGAAATCCTGCTAAATTTTTTAGAAAAGTTAATGAAAAAGAAAAATTATTTTTTAGAAAAGGTCAAAAAATTTATGAAAACCTTACTTGTAACTATAATAACTATGCGTTGGATGTCTAAAAGCTAAAAGTTATATTGTTCTCCAGATGTGTTCCACCATGGTTGATCTGAAAAAGATCTTAAATCAATTTCATTTGTCCAAGTTGATCTATGCTGTTGAGATAAGTAATAATAACATTCTGCAATTTTTTCCGGTAATATTAATCCATCTTTATCTAGACCTTTTTCTATTCTCAATTTATCATAATCTTCTTTACCCAGCATTTTCCCAAGTGTATCAGGAGCATCTACCGCACCATCTATCAAGGCATGAACAATATGAATTCCTCTGTTAGAATATTCATCACTTAATGTTTGGCATAACATTCTTCTTCCGGCCATAGATGCAGCATGAGAGTGTTGCCCCCTATTACCTCTTACTGCTGCAGTTGAAGAAGTGACGATTAAAGTTCCCTTAGTTCTATTTGCCATATGAGGGAAAAGAGATTTTGCTAATCTAAATAAACCAAAAGTTGCTACTTTCCAACCCAACTCAAAAACTTTGTTTGAAAGATCAGTTAATTTTTTATTTCCAATTTGAGAACCTAAGTTGTAAACAACTACTTCTATATTTCCAATCTTACTTTCAATATGTTCTATCAGATCTTCTACTACGTTGTCTGCAGCTATATTAAGCAATTTTCCTTCTGATGAACCACCACTTTCTCTAATAGAGTTTATAAGGTTATCAAGGCCTTTTTGGTCAGTTCTTCTAGTCAAAAATGAATGATATCCATTTTTGGAAAAAACTTTAGCGCAATTTCCACCAATTCCTGCTCCAGCTCCAACTATCAAACAAGTTTTTTTCATCAAAATATAATATCATAAAAGTGGAAATTTTGGTAGTATTTGCTATCTTTATTTTTATGCTCACAGATAATCTTTCAAATAATATAATCAAAATAGTCGGAAGAAAAAGTTTCATTACATCAGAAAATGCAATGGCTCCTTTTAAAAGTGGTTGGAGAACTCAATCAGGAGATTGTAAAGCAGTAATAATTCCTAGCACATTGTTAGAAATGTGGAAAGTTCTAAAAGAATTAGTGAAATTCAAAAAAATAATTTTAATTCAGGCATCTAATACAAGCTTAACCGGAGGAAGTACTCCAAATGGAAATTACGACAGAGAGCTGTTCATAATTAATACCTTAAAATTGGATGATATTTTTTTAATAAATAATGCAGAGCAAGTAATAGCACTTCCTGGATCAACTTTATACAATTTAGAAAAAAAACTTGAAAAATTTGATAGAGCTCCTCATTCAGAAATAGGATCATCATGTATAGGTGCGTCTATTGTAGGTGGTATTTGTAATAATTCAGGAGGTGCTTTAATTAAAAGAGGTCCTGCTTACACAGAACTTTCATTATTTGCAAATGTAAATAAAAAAGGAGAACTTGAATTAATTAACAACCTTGGTATAAACTTAGGAAGTAAACCTGAAAAAATTTTATATAATTTAGACAAAGGAAAATTACCAAAAAGTAAATATTTCAAATCTAATAAAAAAGCATCATCTGTTGACTATAAAAATGTTATTAAAGATGTAGATGCCAACTCTCCAGCAAGATATAATGCTGACAAAAAAAGGTTATATGACGCATCAGGATGTGCTGGAAAAGTTGCAGTTTTTGCTGTAAGACTCGACACATTTGAAAAAGAAAAAAATGAAATCACTTTTTATTTAAGTTCTAATTCTGCAAACGATCTTACATTGTTTAGAAGGAGCGTATTAAGTGAGGTATCAGATCTTCCAATTTATGCAGAATATATTCATAGAGATGCCTACGAAATTGCAAAGAAATATGGAAAAGACGCCTTTCTACTAATTTATTTTTTAGGAACTTCAATTATGCCTGTTTTTTATAAAATAAAAACTAAAATTGAAAGTTTTTTTACGCTCTCTAAGTTATTTCCATCTTTTACACTAGATTATATTTTACATTTTTTAACATACTTNATACCACATCCATTAAGTAATAAAATTGATGTTATAAGTAAAAAGTATCAACATCATTTGATTTTAAAGTTTGATGAGACTATTTATAAAGAAATCAATTCCATTGCCTCAAAGATTTTCAAAAATAAAAAGAAAGCTAATNTTTTGCATTGTACGNCAAAAGAATCAAAAAAAATTACGTTAAATAGATTTGTAATGGCAGGCGCGAATGTTCGTTATGTGAGAATAAACCGTAATACAAACAAGAGTCTTTTAGCTTTAGATATATCATTAAGAAGGAATGACATACAATGGGAAGAAAAACTTTCTAATGATTTAAAAAAACTTATTCATAAGCCTATTTATGTTGGTCACTTTTTTTGTCATGTCTTTCATAGAGAATATGCTATAAGAAAAGGAGTTAATTTAGAAATGGTTAAGGAAAAACTTCTTGCTAAATTAAAAAAGATTGGTGCTAAGTATCCTGCTGAACATAATGTAGGACATACCTATGAGGCAGAAAAAGACTTAAAAAAATTTTATAAAAAATTAGATCCAACGAATACATTTAACCCAGGAATTGGCAAAACCTCTAAAAGGTCACTTTATTAAATAAGCATTGTAAAAATAGGGTTTATAATCTAATTTCTTAATATGAAATATTTTATTATATATATACTAACTGGTTTTTTTTATAATAATTTAATATTAGCTCAACAATCTACCTTAGTAGAAGTTGATCTAATTAAAGTAGAACAACTGAATCAAACAATACCCGTCATTGGAAGTCTCCGTTCAAAAAAAATAACTAATATTATGGCAGCTGTTCCTGGAAAAATAGATGAGGTTCTTGTTGAAGAGGGAGACTTTGTAAAGAAAGGTCAACTATTAGCAAATATAGATTCCAACAACTATAAATATATGNTGAAAATAGCGGTTTCTAATGAAAATAAGGCAAATTCTAATTATGAAATAGCAAAAGTTGAGACT
Source organism: Alphaproteobacteria bacterium TMED93 (assembly GCA_002171495.2). GTDB lineage: Bacteria > Pseudomonadota > Alphaproteobacteria > TMED109 > TMED109 > JAYYAX01. The sequence goes on along the minus strand of NHEU02000033.1, from coordinate 9,968 downwards.
CTAAACAATAAGCTTGATTTAGATAGAATGACTGCACTTAAGAACAGTAGTTCATTTAATAAAGCAAAGTTTGATAACCTTAACAACTTAAATTTAATTTTAATTAGTAAGGAAAAAGTTGCCTTATCTGAAGTTAAAGTCAATTCACAGCTCAAAAATATCGCTAATCTTAATTTAAAAAAATCTCAAGTGAGAGCTCTTTATGATGGTATAATAGAGGAAAAATTAATAGAAGTAGGAGAGTTTGTTTCAACAGGNTCTAAGATGTTTCAACTTATAAGCAATACTAGTCTAGAAGTTATTGCGGAAGTACCTTCTTTTAGAACATTTAACTTATCAAAAGGAGATCAAGTAGATTTNTCTACTACTGATGGATTAAAACTTTCTGGTTCTATAAGAGCAATTGGAAAAAGAGAGAATTTAAAAACAAGGACAGTGAAATTATTTTTAGATTTTGAAAATAGCGTTAAAAAATTAGGGAGAAATTTAGTTATTGACGAAAATGTTAATATTCAAATACCAATATCACAAAATAAAAGTTCATTAACTATTCATAAAGATGCAATTTTAAAAAGAGAAGGATTGTCTTTGGCATATATTGTTAAGGATGAAATAGTAGAAATTAGACCACTAAAATTAGGAGAAGCTGTTGGAAATAGATTTATTGTGTACAATGGTGTTAGTGAAAAAGAGTATGCAGTAATTAAGGGGAATGAAAGACTTAGACCAGGTCAAAATGTAAGCATAAAATAAGTTGGAAAAATACAAGTGAATATAATAAAAGCATCTTTAGAGAGACCAATCGCAATTGTCTCAGTTATAATAATGACTATTATTTTAGGCATTGTTGCCTTAGATAGAATACCTATTCAAATAGCTCCTGACGTAAATAAACCTATTATTAGTGTTACTACTTACTGGTTTGGAGCATCTCCATATGAAATGGAAAGAGAAATAGTTAACAGACAAGAAGAAGCTCTGCAGGGATTAGAAGGACTAAAAAAAGTAACTGCTTCTACAAGAGAAGGAAGGTCAAAAGTTGAGTTGGAATTTGATCTTACGATGGATATGGATAGAGCTCTTATGTTAGTTTCTAATCGATTGAATCAAATTGATGATTACCCTGATGATGCGGGAGAACCAACTCTTGATACTTCAGGATTAGATGACAATGCAATTGCATGGTTTGTAATAAGTAAAACTGAAGGAAATGAAAGAAACATTGCTGCATACGGGGATATAGTTGAGGATATTGTTCAGGATAGAATTGAAAGAGTTCCAGGAGTAGCTCGGACCAATGCTTATGGAACCAGTGAAACAGAGTTAAGGGTCACAATAAATCCTGAAAAAATGGCTTACTTCGGGCTTACTGTCCCAAAGGTAATAAAAGTTATTAGAGAAGCAAATAGTTCAATTTCTGCTGGAGATGTTAAGGAAGGTAAAAGAGAATACATTGTTAGAGCAGAGGGAGAAATACAATCTGAAAGACAAGTTAAGGAAATAGTCTTGATAAGTGAACAAGACTTAAACGGAAGATTTGGTAGAGTGACAGTAGATGATATAGCGCAAGTTGAGTTTACTTTTAAGGAACCAAGAGCTGCAATAAGGTACCTCGGCAAACAGTCAATTGCTATAAATGCTGTTAGGCAGACTGGAGCAAATGTAATAGATGTTATGAATGGGATAAAACTTACTTTAAATGATTTAAATAAAAATGTTTTACCTGAATTAGGATTAAAAATAGAACAGGTATATGATGAAACCATTTATATAGACTCTGCTGTGGACCTAGTACAGCAAAACATATGGATGGGAGGAATACTTGCTATTATAATTTTATTGATTTTTCTTAGGTCTTGGCAATCTACAATAGTTATAGCAGTGTCCATTCCGATATCAGTGGTAGCTGCCTTTGTGGCTATGTCAGTATTAGGAAAAACTATAAATGTAATATCATTAGCTGGAATTGCATTTGCCGTTGGAATGGTGGTAGATGCAGCAATAGTTGTATTAGAAAATATTTTTAGATTAAAAGAGAAAGGAGAAGATACAAAGGTTGCTTCTTTTGAAGGGACCAGTCAGGTTTGGCAAGCAGTGATGGTTTCGGCTTTGACTACAGTATTAGTTTTTGTTCCTATTCTTGTTATGGAATTAGAAGCAGGTCAACTTCTTCAGGATATTGCAGTTGCCATTTCTGTGGCAGTATTAATGAGTCTTCTAGTTTCAATAACAATATTGCCTGCTTTAACAAGTTGGATCTTATCAAAGAAGACTAATAAAAAATTTAAAATTTCTTTTTTAGATNATTTTGGAAGATTTATTTCTGATAAAATAATTGCCTATGTAAATTTTATTTTAAGATCCAAGCAGTACTCATTAATTTTAGTAGGATTTTTAATTTTCTCAACTGTAGGTATTTCATATTTATTACTTCCAAAATTAGAATATTTACCAGAGGGAAATAGAAATCTAATATTTGGTGTCATGCTTCCACCTCCTGGATACAATTTAGAAACTTTAATAGATATTGCTGAGTCAGTAGAAGAAAAAGTAAAGCCACTTTGGGCTTCAGAAACTGGAGTGAAATCAGAAGAAGGACAACCTCCTAAAATTCAAAACTTTTTCTTTGTAGCGATAGCTGGAGGAAGAACACTATTTGGAGCAAGTGCTGTTGAAGAAAGCAGAGTGAAAGAATTAATTCCAGTTATGACTAAGTCCTTATATGGTGAGCCTGCAACATATGGTTTCTTTTCTCAGCCAGGACTTTTTGTAAGAGGTTATGGAGGAGGAAGATCAATAGATTTAGATATTATTGGATCTGATTTAAATACTATAGCAGCAACAGCACAAAAAGCAGCAGCACTTGTGATGAAGGAGTTTCCTAGATCTGCTGGAAATCAAATGCGACCAAAGCCAGGACTAATTTTAGGAGCTCCAGAAATTCAGATAGTTCCTAGTAGAATTAAATTAGCAGATAATAATGTTACTGCCTCTGAGCTTTCTGCAGGAATAGACGCCTTTAACTCAGGAATAAGAATAGACGAAATAATCGTTAATTCTAAAAGAATGGATTTAACATTGATGGGTGTAGAAAATTCTATAAATTTTACACAAGGTATTGAGAATATTCCTATNGTTACAACCAATGGAAAAATTATTCCCGTATCTTCATTATCTGACATAGTTTATACAACAGGCCCTACTGAAATTCGACACATAGAAGGAGAAAGAGCTATAACTTTACAAATAAAGCCTGCCGACAATATTCCGCTTGAAGAAGCAATTGAAANAGTTAAAACTAAAATAATAAATCCATTAAAAAGTTCTAATTTACCATCAGATATAAGAATTGATCTTTCAGGAACAGCCGACGAACTAACAATTACATGGAAAGCTATGGCTATAAATCTTCTGGTATCAATTGCAATCGTGTATTTATTAATGACTATTTTATTTGAAAGCTTTAAGTATCCTTTTATTATAATGCTATCTGTTCCACCAGCTGCGGCCGGAGGAGTGATAGGATTATTTCTTTTAAACCTTACTACTTTCCAGCCGTTAGATATGCTTACTATTCTAGGATTTGTAATTTTAAGTGGAATTGTAGTAAACAATGCAATTCTATTAGTGCATAGGACACTGCAAACCATAAAAAATAATAATTTAAGTATAAATAATGCTATTCTAGATGCTACAAATAGCAGAATCAGACCAATTTTTATGTCCACTTTAACTAGTATTTTTGGAATGTTACCCCTAGTGATATTTCCTGGAGCGGGTTCTGAGCTTTACAAAGGGTTAGGATCAGTGATACTTGGAGGATTGAGCCTGTCTGCAATTCTGACGTTGTTAATAGTTCCTCCGATGTTAAAATTATTTTTATCTGAAAAAGAGAAAATCGTATAATTTAATTCACAAATATTAATTTTATTTTATAATTAATTATGTATAAATATTTTAATTCTATGTCAATTATTAGTGATGGACTTCTGAAGTTAAGNTTTGGTTTTATTTTTTTTAACTATGGATATGTAAAATTAAACAATCTTATTTTAGGCAATGGAGAAGGATTAATAAAAATGATTGCTACTATGCCTATCTTTAATATTTTTCCTGTTTTATTTTCATGGACTTTAGCCTTAGCAGAGATTTCTATTTTTATTGGCCTGTTATATGGCGTTTTAAGTTTTTTTCCATTTTCTAATTTAATAACAAAACTATCAGGTATACTATCTTTATTTATAACAATAGTAATTATTTACCAGCATATTTTTGTATGGGGTGATAATATTTTTACTTATGGTCCAATTAGATTTTTAAATATAGCAGATGGAGGAAAAGCTATATTTGGTCAAGTTTTATTTATACCAATTTCTCTTTATATTATTTTTAGTAATTCTCAAAATAGTAATTATATTAGTGATACAAAATAATTAATTTGAGAATAGTAATTATTTACAATTTATATTTTGATTGATATTATGCTGATATAAATTATGAGAAATTTAAAAGTATTTGAAAATTCTACTAGAAGAAAAGCCTTAAAAATATTAGGAGTTTCCTTTGTGGGAACTCTTGGCTACGCGTTATATAATTTTGATAAAAAAATAATAAAAAAGTCCTATTGGACTGGTAGTGTACTAAATGCACCAGCAAAAATAGAAATACATTCAAGAGATGAAAGGTTAAATAATTATATAATAAAAAAAATAGACGAACTAGTAATCTCTTATGAAAATATTTTTAACCTACAAAATAAAAGTTCAGAAATTAATATATTAAATTCTAAAAAGGTTTTGTATAATGCTTCGCCAGATCTTACAGAAGTAATCAAAAATTCACAATTTGTATCAAAAAATACAGATGGTCTTTTTGATATAACAGTTCAACCTTTGTGGGAATTATATTTTGAAAACTTTATTAAAAACAACAAAAAAGATCCACCTGATAAAAATAAAATTAGACAAACACTAAAACTAGTTAATTGGAAGACTATAAATGTTGTAGAAAATAAAATATCTATAAATAATGAATTATCATCTATAACACTTAATGGTATAGCTCAAGGGTGGATAACAGATCAAATTACAACATTACTAAAAAAAAATGGGTTTACTAACACTTTAGTAGATTTTGGAGAAAGCTATGCTTCAGGATTATATGAAGAAAAAAGGAATTGGAATATATTAATACAAGGAAGAGATACAGAAAAAGTAATTTCTTTATCTAATAAGGCCATAGCCACTTCAGCTGGTCATGGAACTATATTTGAGCCTACTATGAAATACCATCATATTTTTAATACAAAAAATGGGTTGAGTTCTAATANTTTTAAAACTGTTAGTATAATTTCAAATAAAGCCTGGTTGGCTGATGCGATTTCTACTTCTGCTTTATCAATGAATAAAGAAAGGTTATTAGAGTTGTCTAAAAACCTTAATTTAGAAGCTATAGTTCAAGATAAAAATAAACTTATTACACTTAGCTAAATAAATATTCTTATATTTTACTTTTTGCTATAGCAACAAGTGGTGGGCACTTCTTAAAGTCATTGTACATAACTTGACAATCTAAACATCCTAAACACTCTGACATTATTATTTTTCCTGAAGGTTTAATAGCACCTGTAGGACAAACTTTATTGCATGCTACGCAAGGATTACCACATTCTGCTCTTCTTTTAAGGAAATCTAATATCCTTAGTTTACCTAAAATTCCTAAACCTGCTCCTAATGGACATAAGTATCTACAAAAAAACCTTTCTATAAACAAACAAATAACTAATAGAAAGCTTGCCCAAATAACGGCTGAAGCTGGAGCCATAAACCTTAAAGTAATAGCNGTTTTAAATGGTTCAATATTATAAAAAACATTAGCAACACTCATTTCTATAAAACTAAAACAACCTATAATTGCTAATAAAATATATTTTAAATATCTAAAATAAGTATCAAGTTTAATCTTTAATGATATTTGTTTTATTCCAATTTTTTTTGATATAGTAGATAATAATTCTTGGAGTGCTCCAAAAGGACATAGCCATCCACAAAACAAAGCCCTACCCCAGAAAAATAAAGATACTATAGTTGCTATTCCAAATATAAAAATAATAGGTTCTATAAAGAAAGTTAGGAGATTACCTCCACCTATAAAAATAGATTTAAATAAATTAACAAAGTGTATAATACTTATCTGTCCACCAAGATAAAATCCCATTATAATAGTTACCCATAACAACATAAAAACTCTTAAATAAGAAAAAAATCTTCTATTTTTTGTAATATTATTAGAAAAGATAAAAACTAATAAAACTACTAGTATAGTTAATAGACTTGTTATTGTTTCAAGTTTATTTTTCTTGAAAATATTTAATAGCAAAAAAGTTTCTGATTTATTTAATTTATCATTATTAAAAGCAACTAAATGATATATTTCNGGTAGTTTGTAATTTAAATTAAAGGACACTTTTTTTCCATCATTATTTTTAATGTTATATATAATATCTATAGGTGCATGAGGATTTAATTTGAACTTTGAACTAAAATATAAAAGTCCTTGTCCTACAATGTTTGGTGCTTTTTTAGCATGATTAAATGGTAATTCTTTAAAAAGGTCTTTAGTTATAATAATTCTATTATTATTTTGCTTTATAACAATATTTTNTTTTTCAATTATATTTGAAATTCTATTTTCAGTATTTCTCCATAAGTCTCCTTCAAATGCAATATAAAATACTTGGTCATCAACATTTCTTCCAGCAGATATATATTGGTCAAACCATCTTCTACCTAAAATATTTATTCCTATACCAGCAGGAGACATAGCAGTAAAATACATACTTCCAAAATCATTTTCAGAATTAGCAAACCTTAATGATCTAGGGGCTTCAATATTTTTTTCTTCAAACTTTTCCTGTACATCTTTTACTTTTATATTCAGTTTAGCTAAGCTTTTGTCTTCTATTAATTTATTCCAAGTCTGAGGTTTATATAATTCTAAATCTACAAAATTACCTAGATCATTTTCATCCAATAAAATATTTTTTTGTCTTGCAATTTTTCTAGCTCCCCTCATTATTGCATCCATAAATAATAATGAAGAAGTAGTTGTTCTAGAAACACCATCAATTTGCGTTAAAGTATCTGTATCACCAGCAGTTTCTCTCATAGCAATATTATCACCTTCAATATCTGCTCCGGTGAGTTCAAGTGTAAGAGATATTCCTGATCTTAAATCTATATCTTTATATTGTTTTAAATACCTTATAAAATCATCGTCTGTTCTACCTAGTATAGCTATAGGTTCTACATGCTTTAATAATTTTACATTTCTTAGTATACCTTTTTTATCTACTCCTACGGCAAGGTGGAATGGCCTTCTTGAATATCCTAATCCTCTAGTTACATCAAATGTTTCAAATAAGAAACCTATTTCTTCATTATTTTTATATATAGGTATAGAAAATGTTTCTTCATCAATTTTTCCATAACTAGTTGCATCTGGAAATATGCTCTTTACAAGATTTAAGTTAATATATTGATTAATAATTAATTCATCAACTTTAATATCCTTAGTAACTAATTCTTCTTCTCTTAATTTTTCTTTCTTTTCTGATTTTTTTTGCAAAAGTGTAGGATTTGCATAAAGACTTGATGCTATAAAAATTAAAAGTAGTGTAGTTAAAACTGAAAACGTTATNTCTTTTAATTTTGTAAGCATAAAATAAACTCCCATAAATTTAATTACAGGAGTTTTATAAAATTTTATTTAATAATAGTTAATTTAACTGGACCAAATACATGATTTGGCGGAGGTAGTCTTCCTGGTAGTTGACTTAAAGATACTCCATCTTCATCATACCCAACTTCATATTGTACAAAGTTTAAATTTTGTAAATCTTTAGGTAGATTATCTTTAGTATCCTTATATTGTACTTTAACTTTAAACCTCAACTGATTCATGCTTTTTGGTTTGTCTGTTTTTAAGCAAGCAGGGCCTTTTCCATCCCATTTATCGCCTCCTTGAGTCACACACCACTCAGGTTGCGGACTTGCTGAGGTAGTTTTTTTCAACTTTAATATTACTGCCTCGCCTCCATGATTTTTACTACTCTTATCAATTTCTAATACTGCCCAATAGTCTTTATCTACCCAACTATCTTTTGTATTACCTGGTATATCTCCTTGTAAATATAATAAATAGTTTGGATATAGTCCTGCGAAGTACAGCATAGATTGCTTTGCTTTTATTACATGGCCATCTGCAAATGAGTTAGATATAAATAAAAATATAAAAAAACATAAAAATTTTTTCATCACTTCTCCCTTTTAAGTAAATGCAAAAAGCCCCGAAAAGTTTTCCGAGGCTTTTTTCTAATTAATAAACTGTTAAATACAATAGTAAAGCTTATGCTTTTCTAACATATCCAAAACGCTTATTAGATGGTCTGCCTCCTTCTTCACGGAATTTTTCAGCTAATCCAGCAATCTTATCTTCAGAGAAAGCAGGAAGTTCTGGCATGTTTGTAGCTTCATTCATGCTTAAACCGTAAATTCTAGCAGAGTTTAATCCAAATATTGCTTGCTTAGTTAGACTGTTAGCCCCACCTAAAGCAGGTAATTTGTATTTCTTCTGCATATCTTCAGGCACCTCTAATCTTCTCATAGCCTCTATCTGCCATTGAGGTGAACCATACCAAACTGTGTCAGTTCCCCAAACTACATGGTCTGCTCCTAAACCTTTTACTAAGGTTGATATAAAAGCTGCACAGAATCTTGGATGCGCTACTGCAGAGTTAGCAAATGTTGAGCCTAGTTCTCCGTAAACATTGGAAACTCCATGCTCTTGAGGAATTCGTGCCAAGTCTGAAGCCCATTTTATNTATCCACCACTTTCNTCAAATTCCTTCCAAGCTTGATCAGGTAACTCTAAGAAAGGTCTAAGCGCTGAATGATAAATCACGAAATTCATCTCTGGCCAGTCTTTTGCAGCTTTTGCTACATCATCAACTGTAGCATATTTCCATACGCCTTTAAAAGATGTCTCGTAATCAGGTGGTAATAGGCCTTTATGAATACATATAGTATTAATTCCATTTTTTAATGACTTCTCATAAAATGGATACATTAGTTTTTCATCATCTAATCTCCAAGGATATTTAGANGGNGATAATGGATCACCAATAGTATATGACTTCCATGAATTAGGCTTTAATTCCGACATTGCTCTTTCAGCTTCATCCATCCATCCATCTTGACCTGGAGTAATTACAGAATGCCCAAGCATTCTAGTAGTTCCTGCAAAATCATTTATCATGTCTCTTGCAGCAACAATTTGGTCATTGTGCAATAACCACCATGTTGGATCATCAAATGGTGCTCCTGAAAGCAGTGCCATCTTAGTATCACTTCTATACCATAGTTCAGCTATATAATTCTCAAACTTATAACGTGTTAAGGATAATCCTTCTTCTTTAAGTTTTGGGTTCCAATGCTCTGCAGCAAACTCTCCTAAACCTAGGATAGCATCATGAGGAAAATCATCTCTTAAAAAGTGAGTCTGATCATCAAAAATAAACTGCCCTGATAAAGAGTTTGTTCTTGCTAAAGTAAGTTCTGGATCTCTAGCTTCAGCTTTACTAACCTCAAAAACCCCTCCGCCATATATTTCATTCATAGCTAAGAATGCGGTTGCCATACCACATGATGTTTGTAAAAATTGTCTTCTAGATAAACCTAAGTGTTTAGCGTTTTCGTCTGCCATTTCTAACATTCTCTTTTCTACTTTTTTCTGCATGTCAGATTGCTTAGGTGGTAGATATTCGCCGTTTGATACTATTTGAGTAGGTACTGGTAAGTCTAAATTATTCTTTTCAGCACCTTCAACAAGCATTTGTTCGCGTTCGCTTAACCAACTGCTCATAATTCCTCCCTTAATTAAGTTATTAATAATTATAGTATAACGAAAAA
>NHEU02000054.1 GCA_002171495.2 Alphaproteobacteria bacterium TMED93 | reverse complement strand
TAAGACTAAATAAAACAAATTTGTTTTTACTCATTATAATTATTGGAAGAGGTATTGAATCTACCAGTTTTGAATAGTTATTTTTTGCCTCTTGCAATTGAGAATTTAATAATTGATTTTTCCTTTCCAGGGAAGCCTTTATTCGTAAAATTTCGTTTTTAGGATTCAAAAAAAAGTTATAAAGAGTTGGCTTTATATAAGTATTATCTTTCGCAAAATATTCTATTAGATGCTTGAAAAAAAAATACATTCTTAAAGTTTGCAAAAAAAACAATATAGAAGTTGAAATTATAATAATTGTTGCAGACTCATACCTTCCACTTAAATATAATAGGGTTGCTAAGACATATAAAAGTAAGAAAAATAAAACTATTATTAAATATTTTGCTTTAAACAATTATGCTTTTTTCTTTAAATTTACTTTTTTCGTTTCAGTTAAAGATTTTTCAGGTGTTTCATAACTATAAGCAGCAAAAAGGGCCATTGTTACTACTTCAGATACGTTAGCTCCTACTCTAACAATCTGGGCGGAGTCTGATAAACCAGTTAATAAGGGCCCTATCTTTTTTCCAGCTCCTACTTCTCCTAAAAGTCTAGAAGCTATACTAGCTGAATGTAACCCAGGCATAATTAATATATTTGCTGGTTTGGATAGCCTGCTAAATGGATAGTAAGACAATAATTGTTGATTTAAAGCAACATCGACAGTCATCTCTCCGTCATACTCAAAGTCAACTTTTCGATTATTTAGAACTTCAATAGCAGAATGAACTCTTTCTGTTCCTTTTAATGCAGGGTTTCCAAAGTTCGCAAAAGATAAAAGTGCTACTCTAGGAGAATGGCCTAATTTTTTTGCTACAGCTGCAGTTTGACATGCTATATCAGCTAGTTCTTCACTAGAGGGACTATAATGTACCGTGGTATCAGCAATAAATAGAGTTCTTCCTTCAAACATAAGAATAGAAAGTCCAAAGATTCTAGAATTTGGAGCAGGATCTATTACTTTAGTAATATCATCATAAGCCACAAAGTAGTTTCTTGTTGATCCCGTTACCATACCATCAGCGTCACCATTTGCTACCATACATGCTGCAAATATATTTCTGTCTTGATTTACAAGTCTTTGGCAATCTCTTTCTAAATATCCCTTTCTACTTAGCTTATTATATAAAAAATCAAAATAATCGTGGTTCTTGTTTGAAAGCTTAGCATTAATTATTTCTAGTCCATCAGACTGATTAATCCCAATTTTTTTCATAGTTTCTTTTACAACATCTTCTCTTCCTACAAGAATAGGTTGTCCATATCCTTCTTTATAAAATTGAACTGCAGCCCTAATGACAGTTTCTTGTTCTCCTTCAGCAAAAACAATTTTTTTTGGTGAAGCTATAACAGTATCAGCAACTTTTTGAATTAAAGTTGCAGTTCTATCTAATCTAGCTGCGAGCTTCCTTCGATACCCTAATTCATCTGTAATCGGTTTTCCAGCTACACCTGACTTTACCGCTGCTTGAGCTACTGCAGGAGGTATGGAAGTCAATAACCTTGGATCAAATGGTTTTGGTATGATGTAGTCTTTTCCAAATTGAAGTTGTTGCCCTGAGTAAGCAGTCGAAACTTCATCGGGTACATCTTGTTTCGCAAGATCAGCTAATGCTTTAGTAGCTGCAACTTTCATATCAATGTTAATAGCAGTTGCTCGTACATCAAGAGCTCCTCTAAAAATATACGGAAATCCTAGTACATTGTTAACTTGATTAGGATAATCAGATCGACCTGTGGCAATTATTGCGTCAGGCCTAACTTCCATAAGTTCTTCTGGACTAATTTCTGGGTCGGGATTAGCCATAGCAAAAATAATTGGATTTTTGGCCATGCTTTTCATCATATCTTTAGTAAAGGCACCTTTAACTGATAACCCAAAAGCCACATCAGCACCTTTGAGAGCGTCTTCTAAAGTTTTGCAATCGGTGTCTACAGCATGTGCAGATTTCCACTGATCTAAGTTTTCCCTATTTTTTGAAATCACACCTTTTCTGTCACACATAATAGCGTTGCCAGCAGGCATACCCATAGATTTTAAAAGTTCAACACAGGCAATACCTGCAGCTCCGGCACCATTCACAACCATTTTAAAATCCTTGATATTTCTACCTGTAATAGATAGTGCATTAAGCAACCCAGCAGTTGCAACTATTGCAGTACCATGTTGGTCATCATGAAAAACTGGAATATCAAGCAACTCTGAAAGTTTTTGTTCAATCATAAAACATTCAGGCGCTTTAATATCTTCTAAATTGATTCCACCCCAAGACTTTCCCAAGTGTTTGACGCAATTACAAAATTCTTCTACATCTTCTGTGTCTACTTCAATATCAATACCATCAATATCAGCAAATCTTTTAAATAATACTGCTTTACCTTCCATCACAGGTTTTGAAGCAAGAGCTCCTAAATTTCCTAATCCTAAAACTGCTGTTCCATTTGATATAATAGCAACCATATTTCCTTTTGCAGTGTAATCATAAGCACTATCTGGATTTTTTTGGATCTCTAAACAAGGTATTGCAACCCCAGGTGAGTACGCTAAAGATAAGTCTCGTGCAGTTGATAATGGTTTAGAAGGTGCAATAGATAGTTTCCCAGGCTTTTTATTCTTATGAAAGTCTAAAGCATCTTTTTTTGTGATATTAAATCTTGAAGTTAAATCAGCCATTTTATTTGTTACACTTTTAATATAGTATTTTTTTAAATTAGGGTAAAGAAAAATAGTAATTATGTCAGGAAAACTAACACCTTTATTAAGACAATATTTAGATATCAAAGACAAATATAATGATTGTTTGGTTTTTTTTAGATTAGGAGACTTTTATGAACTTTTTTTTGAAGACGCTGAAGTATCTTCAAAGGTTTTAGGAATTACCCTAACTAAAAGGGGACAAGTCGATGGAAAAGATATTCCAATGTGTGGAGTACCTTTCCACCAAGGAGAAAACTATTTATCTAAACTTCTTAGAGCAGGTTATAAAGTAGCAATTTGTGAGCAAACAGAAACTCCCGCTGAAAGCAAAAAAAGAGGATACAAAGCAATTATAGAAAGAAAAGTTGTAAGGGTAGCTACACCGGGGACTCTTACTGAAGAAATAGAGTTAGGAGAGTTAGGAAGTAATTTTTTGATGGGTATAATTGCATCAGAGCAGAATTATTCTGCTGCTTGGGTAGATATATCTACTGGAGAAATAGAGTGCAAAACCTGTAAAGACATGAATGAGCTTCAGCAAGTTTGTTTAAATAAATCTCCGTCAGAAATTTTAATTTCCAAGCAACTTTTTGAAGAAAATAATTTGAAACTAATACCCAAGAATTTTCCTGTAACCTTTTTTGATTTAGATAAAAAAGATTTAAATTCAATAAAAAGTGTAGTTATTGATTTTTACAAGAAAGAAGAAAAGTTTAAAGTTGATGATTTTTCAAACAATGAAATCTTATCCTTGTATCTTGTAATGGAGTATATTTCTTTTACACAAAATGGAAAAAACCCGCACTTAAAAATTCCACAGAAGATAAGAGAAAATAACTTTTTAGAAATAGATAATGCTTCAAAAAGAAATCTAGAAATCATTAAAACTCTGAATGGAGAAAAAGAAGGCTCACTTTTACATAGTGTTGATTATACCTACACCTCTGCTGGAAAAAGAAAGTTATGTAATGATTTAGAAAACCCTCTTTACTCTTTTGAAAAAATTAATGATAGATTAAATTTAGCAGAGTATTTTTTCGATAATTATAATTTTATCAATTTAACTTTGAAGGAAAGGCTTTCAAAAGTTCCTGATATTGCAAGGGCATTTAATAGACTTTCTTTGAGAAGAGGTGGTCCAAGAGATCTTTTAAGTATTGTACAAGGACTTATTGAAATTAATGATTTGATAAGAGATATTTTAATGAGTTCAAAAGAAAAAAGGTTTGAAGATGCTTTTTATTCCTTAACAGAAAAAATATATAAAAATAAAAACCTTATTAATCTTATTAAAGAATTAAAAGAAGCATTAAAGGAAAACATTCCCATTCAAAATAAAGAAGGTAACTTTATTAGAGAAGGCTATAATGCTGAGTTAGATAAAATAAGAAAGTTGAGAGATGATAGCAAATCATTAATTTTAGAAATAGAAAAAAAAGAAAAACTACAAACAGGGATTAATGGACTAAAAATAAAGTACAATAATTTTTTAGGATATTTTATAGATTTGTCTGGAGTTAATCATAAACTTTTAAATAACGAAAATCAAAAGTATATACACAGACAAACTTTAAAAAATTCTTTTAGATATACTACCCAAGAGTTAATTGAAGTATCAGAAAAAATTTTAAATGCAAATTTCTTATTTATAAAAAAAGAAAATGATATTTATAATAAATTACTTAGTAAAATAGAATCTTATGCAGGTTTAATTATTTTGGTTAGTGACATAATATCCAGAATTGATGTTGCTCAAAGTTGGTCAAATTATTCTATTAAATATAAAGCAGTCAGACCCACCCTTCTTAAAAGTAAAGACTTTACTGTCATTGAAGGTCGGCATCCTTCCGTAGAAAAGTCTCATTCTGAAAAATTTATATCAAATTCTTGCATTTTACAAGATAAGGATAATAAGTTTTTTAAATTAATAACTGGGCCAAATATGTCAGGGAAGTCAACTTACTTAAGACAAAATGCAATAATTTTAATAATGGCTCAAGCAGGAGGCTTCTGTCCGGCAAAAGAAGTTACATTAGGGCTTTGTGACAAACTTTTTTGCAGAGTAGGTTCAGGGGATGAACTTGCAAAAGGAAATTCAACTTTTATGGTAGAAATGTTGGAAACATCAAATATTTTAAATTCAGCTACTAATAGATCTTTAGTAATATTAGATGAGATAGGAAGAGGTACATCGACTTTTGACGGGATATCTATTGCATGGGCAACTAGTGAATTTCTCTTAGAAAAAATAAAATGTAAAGTTTTATTTGCAACTCACTATAATGAATTAGCTAATTTAGAAAACAAATTTAAAGGTTTAGAGTTAAATACATTTAGGGTGAAAGAATGGAAAGGAGAGCTTATTTTTCTATACGAAATAATCCAAGGATTAGCTGAAAGCTCCTATGGTATTCAGGTTGGAAAAATGGCAGGCTTGCCTAAAGAGGTAACTGATTTAGCTTTTAACATATTATTAAAATTAGAAAAAAAAGATTACAGTTATTTTAATTCTTCTGAACAACTTCACATTGGCTTCAACAAAAAAAAGGAAAATGACTTTAGTCATTTAGAAGAGTTATCTAGTTCAATTAAATCGATAGACCTCAACAATATCAGCCCTAATGAAGCTTTACAAAAACTTTATGAAATTCAAAAAAAAATAGAGGAAGTAGATAATGAGTAAAAAACATAACTTTTTTAGATCTTTCAGCCTGATGAGTCTTTTAACTTTTTTTAGCAGGGTTATTGGTTATGTAAGAGACTTTTTTTTTGCTTTTCTGTTAGGCGCCACACCTTTAGCAGATAGTTTTTTGCTAGCTTTTAGGATACCTAATTTTTTTAGAAGACTATTTGCAGAAGGTGCTATAAATAATGCCTTTATTCCAATTTATTTATCGATAAATAATAAAAATAAAATAGAAGCACAAAAATTTAGTGGAAGTCTTTTTATATTTTTACTTGCAGGTTTAATAATTGTTTGCGTAATAGCCGAATTAGTAATGTATGATTTAGTAAAAATTTTAGCCCCTAGTTTTAATGACGAAATGCAAAATAAAACAGCGTATCTAGCTTCTATAATGTTTCCTTACTTATTATTTATATCTACAAGCTCTTTCCTTGGAGCAATTTTAAATGCAAAAAAATATTTTTTGATGTGGGCATTTTTACCAATAGTATTAAATTTATTTATGGTTTTGGGAATGGTGTTTTCTTTTTACAAGTCTCTAGACATAACTAAGGTATTGGCATTATCTGTAACAATAGCAGGTTTATTCCAATTTGTTTTTATTTATATCAGGATAAGGCACTTAAATATTCGTTTAATATTATCAAAGCCAAAAATATCCAAGCATGTAAAAAAATTTTTTAGACTTTTATTTCCAAACTTATTGGCAGGAGGGGTAGTTCAAATTAATCAATTTGTTGGAGTTGTATTTGCCGCGTCAATACCAGGGGCTATCTCTTGGCTTTATTATGCTGATAGGATTGTTCAGTTGCCATTAGGAATTTTTATTATAACTATTTCTACGATTTTATTAACAAGCCTTTCAAGTCCCAATGTACAAAAAAATCTTAATAATATGAATAGTAAGATTGAAAAATCTATAGAAATAATTCTGGCTGTTTCATTGCTAAGCTGCATAGGTTTATTTATTTTATCTGATTTAATTGTAGATATTTTATTTAAAAGGGGTCAATTTGGTTATGGAGACGTTAAGGCAACAAGTGCTGCAATCGTTATGTACGCATATGGCTTGCCAGCCTTTGGATTAATAAAAATTTTTTCTACAATTTTCTTTTCTCACCAAGACACAAAAACACCCTTTAGAGTTTCATTTTTTTCTATGATATTAAATATAATAGGAATATTTTTTTTCATTAAAGATTTTGGACACCTTGGGATAGCTTTGGCTTTAAGTTTGGCTAGCTGGATAAATGCTTTCGTGCTTTACATCTTTATACATTTCAAAGGGTATTGGAGAATGAATTTTTCCTTTCTTAAAAAAATTATTAAACTTATTATAGTTTTTATAGCATCACTTAATGTAGTAAATTTTTTAGAGTACTTTATTGTTTTTTTTGATTTAGTAGACACTTCTACCTTTTTTAAAAAGATTCTATTCTTGTCATATTTAATTATTTTATCAGTTACTACTTTTATTTTATTTTGTATAATTTTTAGAATTCTTAGTATAAAAGACTTAAGTAGAAAGAAATTAAATAAGTTTTTTAAGGAGTATTAATTGGATAGAATTTTCTCAGGAGTTCAACCAACAGGAAACCTTCATATAGGAAACTATTTGGGCGCAATACAAAACTTTGTAAAAATTCAAAAAAGAGAAAATATTTCTAAAGCTTATTACTGCGTGGTTGATTTGCATGCAATAACAGTATGGCAAAACCCATTGCAATTGAAGAAAGAAACCTTGGAAACAGCAGCTTCTTTTATAGCAGCGGGAATTGATCCTAAAAAAAGTATCATCTTTAACCAATCAAGAGTTTCCTCGCATGCTGAACTTGCATGGATTTTAAATTGTGTATGTAGAATAGGCTGGCTTAATAGAATGACTCAATTTAAAGAAAAAGCAGGAAAAAATAAAGAAAAAGCTTCGGTAGGTCTATATGCTTATCCAGTATTAATGGCCTCAGATATTTTATCATACAAGTCAAATTTAGTGCCAGTAGGCCATGATCAGAAACAGCATCTAGAATTAGCGAGAGATATTGCAAATAAATTTAATCATGATTATGAAGTCAATTTTTTTCCAGAGATAGAACCATTAATTTTTGGAAGTGCAACTAGAGTAATGAGTTTAAGAAACGGAAAAAATAAAATGTCTAAGTCAGATGAGTCCGAGTTTTCTAGAATAAATTTACTTGATGATAAAGATACAATAAAAAATAAAATTAAAAAGGCAAAAACTGACAGTGAAGCCATAATGGGCTTGGAAGCTCTTGATTCTAGTGGAGAGTTTAATTCAAATATTAGCATTCAAAGGCCAGAAGCAGTAAATTTATTAAATATCTTCTGTGGAGTCGAAAATTTATCAAAAAAAGAAGCAATTAAAACATTTAGTGGTAAAAATTTTAGCGATCTGAAAGATGCTTTAACAGATAGCTTAATAAGTAAAATCACTCCTATTGGAATGGAAATAAAAAAAATGATTTCTGATAAAAAATATCTAGAATCAATTTTACTTGAAGGAGCAGAAATTGCAGAAGAAGATTCTAAGAAGAATTTATTAGAAATAAAAAATATTATAGGATTTAATTAATAAGAAGAATTTAATTTGGAAATTTACCTACCTATAGCCGAGACTTCGCAAAACTTATTTTTCTTGCTAACAATAGGTTTTTTAGCAGGAATATTATCTGGAATGTTTGGTGTTGGAGGTGGTTTTTTAACTACTCCGATACTTATAGTTAGTGGTATTCCACCTGCTGTAGCAGTTGGAAGTGAAGCAAATCATATAGTTGGATCTTCTTTAACTGGTTTTCTAAATTATTTCAGAAGAAAGTATGTTGACATTAGAATGGGGTCTATAATGATCTTTGGAGGAGGGATAGGTTCTGTTTTAGGAGTTTATCTTTTTAAGTATTTGTCTTTAATAGGAAGACTAGAAGAAGTAATAGCTGTGGCCTATATATTTTTTTTAGGAATACTTGGTATCTATATGCTATACGAAAGTTTAAAAACAAAAAAAAATAAAGCTTTAGGAAACTTAATGAAACTTCATGATCATGGATGGTTTCATGGATTACCATTTAGAATAAAGTTTAGGCGTTCAAAACTTTATATAAGTATAATTCCTCCCTTCGTTATTAGTTTTTTTATAGGAATTCTAGCGTCCATTTTAGGTGTTGGAGGAGGGTTTATTTTGGTTCCTGCAATGATTTATGTTTTGGGAATGTCTACGCAGGTAGTAATAGGAACTTCTTTAATGCAAGTCCTTTTTGTTTCAATAGTTTCTACAATAATGCACGCACATGTAAATCAAACGGTTGATGTAATTTTATCTGGGCTTTTGTTGTTTGGTGGAGTATTTGGAGTTCAGGCAGGTGCATTTTTAGTGCAAAAAATATCGGGAGAAGTTATAAGAATGTTGCTAGGAATTTTAATATTTTCACTTTGTGTATTTTTATTTTCAAAACTACTTGTTAACCCAAACCTTGTTTATGTATTAGAGTTTCTGAGATGAAATTATTTATTATTATTTTTTTATATTTAAGTTTTTTTTGTAACAGTTGTTATGGAAAACAAAACTTAATTGCTGGGTTTCTAGATAACAATATTAACATTGACGTTGGTTTTACTGGCAAGAAACTTTCATATTTTGGTGCAATTGATATTCAAGGAGACTTGGTAATTATAGTAACAGGGCCTAGAAAAAAAATAAAAGTATTTAAAAAAGAAAAAAAAATTTGGTTTTGGCTCAACTCGAGCTCACGAATTTTTGTAGATGTTCCTTCATACTATTTTGTGGCTACAAGCAGACCACTAAATCAGATGAAAAATGATTCTTTTTTAAAGATTAATCAAATAGGATTAGAAAACTTAAGGTTTGAAGGGGCTGAAGAGATTGAAGAAATAGAGAGAGCAAAATGGAGAAATGGTATAATAGATAGTATGAAAAAAATGGGAAACTACTTTTCTAAAAATGGTAATATAGATATTATTGACGAACATTTATTTAAAACGGAAATTTCCTTTTCCTCTGATATAGCAGAGGGCGTCTACATAGTAGATTCCTTATTGTTAAAAAATGATAGTGTTATAGGTTCAAATAGATCTTTCATTAATGTTTCAAAGTCTGGCCTTGGAGAGAAAGTTTACTTATTTGCAACAGAAAAGGGATTACTTTATGGTATATTTGCAGTTATAGCAGCAATGCTATTTGGTTTTTCGGTTAATGAAGCTATAAGGAAGATAAATGCCTAAAAATTTTGGTAAAGAAAAAAATAACGAATATTTCTTAGTATGCGTCGATGAGTCGCATGAATTTAATTCAGCATTAGAATATGCTTGCATCTGTGCTCAAAAACAAAAGATAAGTTTGATATTATTATACATAATTGAGGTAGCAAACTTTAGGCACTGGAAAGGAGTCGAGACCATAATGCAAGAGGAACAGAAGTCAAAAGCCAAAGAACTACTAGATATGTACATAGATGAAATAAAAAATAATTACAAATTAAACATAAAAACAATGGTTAAGCGAGGTGATAGAGTGGAAACTATCTTGAAGGTTTTAAAAAATAAAAGGTACAAAGTTAAAAACCTAATCTTAGGTTTGGCCATGGAAGGTAATGATACTAATAAAATAATTAACTCATTGACTGGAAGCTTTAGAAAAAACTTAAACTTGCCAATAATAATAGTTCCTGATAAAAATAAATAATTATGTTTTTAAGAATTGAAGAAACACCTAACCCTAATACTATAAAATTTATTCCAGAGGAAAAGTTAAATTTTAAAGGAACTAAGTTGTATAAGATTTCCGATGACTATGCTGATTCTTATTTACTTAAGACTATATTTTCAATAAATGGCATCAATAGTGTTTTACTGAATGCTGAATTTATATCAGTATCAAAAAATGAAAAAGAAGATTGGGCTGTTTTAAAGACTATGCTGTCAGCTAAAATAGGGTCGGCTTTACAAAAAAATGATAAAGTTTTTGAAAAAAAACAAAATAATTTAAAAGCCAATTCTGCAGACTCTCCTGTAGAGAAAGAAATAATAAATTTATTAGAAACCAAAGTTAAGCCAGTGGTAGCTAGCCATGGAGGAGATATTACTTTTCATAGTTTTAAAGATGGAGTTGTATCCCTAGAACTGAAAGGAAGTTGTTCGGGGTGTCCTTCCTCAACTGCTACTCTGAAAATGGGAATAGAAAATATGTTGAAACACTATATACCAGAAGTAGAAGAAGTAGTTGAGCTTTCCAGCTAACTTATTTTATTTATTAGAGGATATTTTTTTGGTTGAAAAAGTTGATAATGCCACCCCTCCTTGTGATAAAAATCAAAGCCAGCTAATGTCATTATAGAAAGAAGTAAGGCACGATTTTTTCTAACTCTCAAAGGAACATTTTTAGAAAGATGAAATGCTTTTTCAGTAAAATCATCAAAGTCAGTACCCATTTCTAATTCTTCCATATTTTTTATTAATGTTAAATCAACTGCAATACCTCTTGTGTGAGGTGAGCCTTTAGCTGGGTCAGTTAAAAAGTCTGCATTAGGAGAGAAGTCCCATAATGTTTCCTGAACATATTTAGGTCTATATGCATCAAAAATTTTTAGTTTACAATTAAAGTCCTTTGCAATTTTAGAGGCAAGAAACAGTTTGTCAGCAGCTTCTTTAATTAATAAGCATTTTTTTTCTAAAAATATTTTTTTACCAGTAATATTATTGGTATTTGCGTACCTTAATTCTATATCAATATCAAAATCATATTTTTTTATATCTATTAATGTCATAATTATATTACTATCGCATAATGTAGATTATGAAAAATAAAAACATCATAACCATTGAAACTTCTCTAGGTAGAATTTTTATTACTATTATAAAAAATAATCAAATTTTTTCAAAAAGCTGTAATTCTCCAGGAAGTATAGAACAAGAATTAAACTTGCTAATTGATGAATTAATGATTAAAGCTGATTTGGAATATAGCAAAATTGATTTAATTTTAGTATCCTTAGGGCCAGGGTCCTTTACAGGAATACGTATAGGAATATCAGCAGCTAAAGCTATAGCTGTATGTACGGGAGCAAAAATATTCGGTTTTTCAAACTTTGATAGTATTTACAGTCAATTTTTAATAAATAAAGAAAATTTTATAAGTAAAAATATAGGGATTATTATTAAAGGGCCAGGTAACGATTTTTTTAAAAAAGAAATTATTAATAACAAACCTAAGAAAAAAAACTATTTAATAACAAGTCAAGAACTTATATCTGAAAAGTATAACAAGAACATTTTTTTTGTAGGAAATTTTATTAACACATTTAAGATCAAAAATTATTTTTTTTGTTTACCTGAAAAAAAAGGATATTTTAAATTAGCAAATAAAGTAAAAGAAAATTTTAAAAAAATCAAATTTGATGAACCTATGCCAATATATATAAAAGAGCATTATGCGAAAAAAAAATAGAATAGAAAAAATTTATAAAGAATACCTTTCAGTTAAAGAAAATAATCTTAATAAGTGGAGTGAGAGTTTTTTTTTAAAGCTATTTTTAGATAAAAATATTTTTTTTGTTTCACTGAATAGACCTCTAGATGGTTATTTAATTGCTAGAAAAACTTTAGATGAGTATGAAGTGTTAACTTTAGCAACGGACATAAATAAAAGAAGGAGAGGAATTGGAACATTGCTTTTAACAAAATTAATAAATTTAGCTAAGAAGGATAAAGTGTTTAGAATTATTTTAGAAGTTTCTGAAAATAATATAGCTGCCGTAAGCATGTATCAAAAGTTAGGATTTAAGAAAATTAGCAAAAGAAAAAATTATTATAATAACAGTGAAGGTTTTTCAGATGCACATATAATGGAAAAATCTTTTAGTTAATATGCATGATAGTTATTTCAGCAATATTTTTCTCTAAGCTTTTTTTTTTAATTATTTTAAAACCTATTTCTTTTAAACTCTCCGGCATGTTATTAAGGTCTTCACCCTTATTAATCTTTATTACTAAAACATCCTTATTTTTTAGTTTTTCTAAAGCTATTTTGGCTTTTACAAAGGTAATTGGACACTTATATTTTGTTAGGTCTAAAAACATATTTTTATAAAAATTTATAATAGATAATAATTAATAATATAGTATAATAAAATGAAATGGTTGGAAAAAATAAACAAACTTCTAAAATAGTAGATTCATTTTTACAGAAAGGTATTAAGTTAACTCATCAAAGAAGAATTATAGCTCAAGTAATTACTGATGCTAGCGATCATCCCGATGCAAATGAGGTTTTTATGAGGGCTAATAAAATAGACAATAGAATTAGCTTGGCAACAGTTTATAGAACAATTAAGTTATTTGAAGAAAATAACGTATTAAATAGAATTGAGCTTGGTGGAAAAAGAGCAAGATATGAAGAATTAACAGATTCACACCATGATCATTTAATTGATATAGATACTGGTGATATCATTGAGTTTGTTGACGATGAGATTGAAGAGTTGCAAATAAAAGTAGCTAAAAAGCTAGGATATTCATTAGTAGACCATAAGATGGAATTATTTGGTAAAAAAATTAAAATTAATTAATTGATTTAAGAGGAAATATGGCTGTTGCAGAAAATTTTAATACTTTACCTATAAATCTAAAGTCGGGTTCATTAGAAGTTAGGTTAGCAGAAAATAGCCTAGAGATTGATGCAGCTCAGGCACTTAGATACAAGGTTTTTTATGAAGAAATGAAGGCTAATGCAAATGCCAAGCAAAATAAACTAAGAAGAGATATTGATGACTTTGACCATCACTTTGACCACATTTTAGTTTTTGATAATAACATAAGAGGGACTGTAAATGAAAAAGTGATAGGAACCTATAGGCTTAATAGGGGAAAACAGTATAATGAAGAAAAGCTTTTCTATACATCAAATGAGTATGATATAAATTCTTTAATCAATTATAAAGGTAATATCCTAGAACTAGGAAGAAGTTGCGTAGCTAAAAACTATAGAACAGGCTCTACTATGCAATTGCTTTGGTCGTTTATAGCACAATATGTATTTAAGTATGATATTGAAATAATGTTTGGATGTGCATCATTTCCAGGAATAGATCCAGAAGAACATAAGGTGGCATTTGACTATTTGTATAGAAACTATCTTGCTCCTAATAATATTAGACCCAAAGCTGTAGAAGATAGATTTATTAATATGAAAAGTGAAACAATAATTAAATGCAGTTTTAAAGAATTTTTAGCATTTATACCACCTTTAATAAAAGGGTATATACGTCTTGGTGCATTTATAGGTGATGGTGCTGTAATAGATTATGATTTTAATACGACCGATGTTTGTATAGTTTTGCCTACAAAAAAAATAGCTAGCAGGTATAAACTTCATTATGACAGAAACTAATTTGTTTAAATTAAAAATTGTTACTATTTATTAAAGTTATAAGCATATTGGGTTGGATTTTATTGATTGTGCCAATTCAGTTTTTATTAATTTTAGTAAAGAGCAACTTGAGGTTTTTTCTTCCATTAATTTTTCATAAATTCTTATTAAAAATTTTGGGTATTAGATTGTCTATCAAAGGNAGGCCTAGCNAGCGTAANCCACTTATTTTAATTGGCAACCATTGCTCTTATTTAGATATTATTATTCTTGGTTCNGTNTTGCCAGTCTGTTTTGTAGCTAAATCAGAAATAAAANGCTGGTTTTTATTTGGAACTTTAGCNAGNCTTCAAAANTCAATATTTATNGACAGAAGAAATTTCAAGGCNNTGGACAGTTTGAAAAAAATTTCTAAAAATTTGAGTTCTAATTTTGCGATAATAATTTTTCCAGAAGGTACTACTAACAACGGTAAAAGAGTTCTAAAATTCAGGGCCAGTTTATTTAAAATATTTGAAGATGATCCTACATTAGGATTGCAAAATTTTTCTCTTTGTTATACACATATTAACAGTATGCCACTAGATAATAGAATGAGACCAAATATAGCTTGGTATGGTGAAATGAGTTTAATAACTCATTTAAAGAGACTTTTGAACTATAGTTCTATTGGAGCTAAGTTACAATTTCACCCTAGTATTGTTCCTCATGGAGTTACAAGGAAAATAATATCAGAGGAAAGTAGAGAACAAGTAATAAAAGGTATAAATTCATTATCAAATAATTAACAACAAAATTCATAATTAACTTGAAAAAAAATATATATATAAAAACTTTTGGTTGCCAAATGAATGTATATGATAGCGAAAGGATGTTAGAGACTGTTAGTAAAACGCATAATCTAGTAAAAAGTCCAAATGATGCTGATGCAATACTATTAAACACTTGTCATATTAGAGAAAAAGCTGCAGAAAAAGTTTATTCAGAAATAGGAATGTTTTCTGATTTAAAAAGAAAGAACAAAAAGTTAAAAGTCATAGTTACTGGATGCGTAGCTCAGGCTGAAGGTAATGCAATGCTACAAAGACAACCCTTAATAGATTCTATAATAGGACCTCAAATGTACCAACATTTACCTGATATATTGTTAGATGAATCTAAAAAAAGAAATGTATTACTTGACTTTAATGAACAAGAAAAATTTTCTAAATTAGGGGCGAAAAGACATATTGCATCCATATCCTCTTTTATAACCATACAAGAAGGATGTGATAAATTTTGTAGTTTTTGTGTAGTTCCTTTTACAAGAGGGGCAGAATTTTCTAGGACTGTACAAGAAATAGTCAATGAAGCAGAGTCTTTATGTCAAAAAGGAAGCAAGGAAATTATTCTTTTAGGTCAAAATGTTAATGCTTACCACGGTATAAATAAAAATAATAAGCAAATCAATTTAGCTGGCCTAATCAAAGAATTAGTAAAAATTAANAAATTAGAACGTATTACTTACACTACTTCCCATCCTAGAGATATGAATGATGATTTGATTGATCTTCATGAAGATAGTGAGAAACTTAATCCTTATCTTCATTTACCAGTTCAATCTGGCTCAGATGATATTCTTAAAAATATGAACAGAAAGTATACTTCCAAGCAATACTTAGAAATCATTGATAAGTTAAGAAAAAAAGTACCCAACATTGCATTATCTTCAGACTTTATAGTGGGATTTCCTGGTGAAACTAAGAAAGATTTTCAAGATACATTAAATTTAGTAAAAGAAGTTAAATTTGCTCAATCATATTCATTTAAATACAGTAGGAGAATTGGAACAAAAGCAAATAGAATTAATTGCATGCTTACTGAAGAGGAAAAAAATGAAAGATTGCAAGTTCTTCAAATGGTTTTAAATAAACAAAAACATAATTACAATAAAACTTTTTTGGGAAAACGGATAGAAGTTTTTATTAAAGGAAAAGGTAAGAAAGACAACCAATACAAAGGTACCACAAAGTGGATGCAAAGTACTATTTTTGAAAGTAAAAAGCATTTAGAAACAAATAAAGTAAAACTTAAAATTAAAAGTGCTATGGATAATTGTCTTCTAGGAGATTTAATATAAAAACAGCTAACAACAATCAAATAATTTTTGATGTGGATGATAATTCTATAGCTATACCTCTTTTTGGAGAAAGAGATAAAAATATAAAATATATNGAAAAATCTCTTAANTTAAAAATTAATGCCAGAGGAAATATACTTTTTATAGAAGGAGAAGAAGCAAAAAGAGCAAAGCTTATTCTATCAAGTTTAATAGAAATAATTAGAGAAAAAAAAATCATAGATAATGATGAAGTAGAAAATGCTATTAGACTTTCTACGGTGGACATAAAAAAAATAAAAAGTGTAGTAATAGAAACGCCAAAAAAGAAAATTTCTGCTAGGAGTGTANGGCAAGCAAATTATATTGAGGCACTAAAAAAAAATATTATGACCTTCGGGGTAGGCCCTGCAGGAACAGGAAAAACTTATTTGGCTGTTGCAGATGCAGTAGCGAATATGAATAAAGGAATAGTAGAAAAAATAATTCTTTCAAGACCAGCTGTAGAAGCAGGAGAACAACTAGGATTTCTTCCTGGAGATCTTAAAGATAAAATTGATCCCTACCTAAGGCCTTTATACGATGCTTTAGAAGATTGTATGTATAAAGACAAAATTGCTAAATTNATGGAAAGAGAGAAAATAGAAATTGCTCCTTTAGCGTTCATGAGAGGTAGAACTTTATCTAATTCTTACATTATTTTAGATGAAGCCCAAAATACTACACCAATGCAAATGAAAATGTTTTTAACTAGGCTAGGTAAAGAGTCAAAAATGGTAATTACCGGAGATTTAACACAAGTAGATTTACCAAATAAAGGAAGTTCGGGACTTTATGAAGCTTTAGAGGTAACTAGTTCTATAAAACAAATTAGTCAAATACATTTTGAAAGNAAGGATGTTGTAAGGCATCCATTGGTAAATATGATAGTTGAAAATTACAGAAAGAAAAATATTTTTTCAGATNAAGAGTAATGAGATTGATAAATTTTAACTCCAATATTATTATTAATTTATTTGAACCAAGGTGGACAAGGAAGTCAACTTGTATGGCTCGGAAAGTACTTAAGGTTTGTAACCTTAAACAAAAAGGCGTTTCAATAGTGTTTTCTAACAATAAGCAAATTCAAAAATTAAATTATAAATGGAAAGGAAAAAATAAACCCACGAATGTTTTAAGTTTTCCTAATGAAGAAAACTCTACAAATAACAAAAAAAGTTCGTATTATTTGGGCGATATTATATTGGCATATGAGACCTTAAAAAAAGAGGCATACCAAGGTAAAATTTTATTTTCTAGTCATATGTCACATTTATTGGTACACGGTATTTTACATCTTAGAGGTTATACTCATGAAAAAAAAAGAGATGAAAGAATTATGCAAACCGAAGAGATTAGAATTTTAAGAATTTTAAATATTGACAATCCTTATAAAAATCAAAGGTCAGCATGAAAAGTGTTTTAGGTTTCTTTAAAAAATATTTTAAATTCCAACCAAAATCTTATGAGTTAGTTGAAGGGTTGAAGGTTAATAATAGTCTTTCAAATGATCAGACTAATATGCTAGGAAATTTGCTTAAGTTAGGAAACATTCAAGTTGTAGATATTATGGTTCCTAGAGTAAATATAGTAGCACTTCCGCTAAACTCTAATTTAGATAACACGTTAAAGTTATTTTTGAAAGCCTCACATAGTAGAATGCCAGTTTACAATGAACAACTAGACAATATAGTTGGTATGATACATGTAAAAGATCTTCTAAATTTTTGGAAAAAAAATGAGGTATTTTCTGTTAATAAGATAAAAAGAAATGTTCTGTTTGCATCTCCATCTATGCTAGTTAATGATTTACTTGGGCAGATGAGGGCAACCAGAACTCATTTAGCTATAATAGTAGATGAACAAGGGGGTACTGACGGACTTGTAACTATAGAAGATCTGGTAGAAGAAATAGTGGGTGAGATAGAAGATGAACATGATAGCAAGCAGGGGCCAATGGTTACCAGTTTAGATAATGGAGCATTTTTGGTGAATGCCAGAGCTCTTACCTCAGACTTAGAAAGGGCTTTAGGTTTAAGTTTTTCTGAAATAGAAGCCTATAAAGAAGTAGATACAGTCGGCGGTTTAATATTTACTATTAGTGGAAAGGTACCAAATGTTAATGAAGTAATCCCTGATCCTAAGCTAGGGCTTAATTTTAAAATTTTAGAAGCTGATAATAGAAGAATAAATAAAGTATTAGTATCAAGAGGTGAAAATATAATTGAAAAATAAAAAAATACTTACTTTAAATTTTAAGTATGCAGGATTTATTATATTTTCAATAGGAGTAATTTCAAGTTTTGGCTTTGCGCCTTTTCACTTTTTTCCTTTAACTATTTTCTCTTATGTATTTCTGATCTACTTTTTAAAAAAAATTAAAAGAGAAAAAAAAAATATTTTTCTTTATAGCTTGCTTTATAGTTTAGGGATTCATTTAGGATTACTTTATTGGATTGCAATATCTTTTCAAACTGCTAACTCAGGAGGATATTATGCAGGTTCTTTGGCAGTTTTCATTCTTTCTGTTTTCCTCTCTATTTTTTTAGCACTGCCATTTTATTTCTTATTTAAATATAATAGAAGTTTTAAAAATATAAGTTTCGGGTTTTTATTCATATTTATCTTTACAACATTTGATTGGTTGAAAGGTAATATACTTTGGGGTTTTCCATGGACTTCAATTTCTTCATTATGGTCTTTTAGCAGTATTACTTTATTTCCTTTTTCTGTTTTCGGTGTATGGGGCTACAGCTTAATTACTTATAGTTTAATTGTCTCTTTTTATTACTTTTTTTTTAATCTTAAGAAAGGAATATTTTTCTCATTACCATTTATATTTGCTACTTTTGTTTTGCCTTATATCTTAAAAGTTTCAGAAAATAAAATAGATACTATTTCCATAAGAATTGTCCAACCTAATATTAAACAAGAAGATAAGTGGGATAAAAAAAAATTTATTAACAATTATAAAAAACTATCATCTTTAATAACTCTTCCAGGCTACAAAGAAATTGATTTAATTATATTGCCAGAG
This sequence comes from Alphaproteobacteria bacterium TMED93, assembly GCA_002171495.2. Classification (GTDB taxonomy): domain Bacteria; phylum Pseudomonadota; class Alphaproteobacteria; order TMED109; family TMED109; genus JAYYAX01. The sequence continues at coordinate 28,552 of NHEU02000054.1, read as the reverse complement.
ACAGCAATAGACTTTGGTATTGATGAGCTAAATAAAAATAAAAACAAAAATAGTTTTGATTTAGCCCAAATTAAAAATATTATTATTGGTGCTTTAAGAATAAAAAAAAATGATAATGAAGTTAATATCTTTAACTCAATGTTTTTAATACAAAAGAACAACACAAATATTTTATACCATGATAAATTAAAGTTAGTACCATTTGGAGAATTTATTCCTTTTAGCAAAATTTTTAAATTAAATAAATTAACTTCAGGCCAAATTGACTTCTCTCCAGGAGAAAACCCTAGGGTTTTTGAGTTATCTGCAAAAATAAATATACTTCCGCTTATATGCTATGAGGTAATATTTCCAAAACTTACTAGTGAATTAAATAACAACTATAATTTAATAGTGAACATTACTAATGACGATTGGTATAAGAATTCTTCAGGACCTTATCAGCATTTTTCACATTCAAAAATAAGAGCTGTCATGGAAGGAAGAACGCTTATAAGATCAGCAAATACAGGTATTTCTGGAATTATCAATCCTAAAGGAATTGTAATATCAAAATTAGGAATACAAAAGGAGGGAGTAATTGATTATAGATTAAATATTAAAAATATTGAAACAGTGTATAGTGTTTACAGAGAAAAAGTATTTTATTTAATTATGTTGACATTGTTTATGCTAATATGTATTTCATTTTTTTATAATAAATTTAAACAAGTTAAATCAAAAAGTTATTAATATGAGAGAATTTATATTTACCAGTGAAAGCGTTTCAGAAGGACACCCCGATAAAATTTGCGATCAGATTTCTGATGCTATTGTAGATTACTATCTAGCTAATAGTGCAATTCCAGAAAATGCTAGAGTAGCATGTGAAACAATGGTTACTACTAATAAGGTATTTATTGCTGGGGAAGTAAGAGGCGACGGAGAATTATCTAGTATAAATAAAAATAAAATCGAACAAATTGCAAGAGATGTAGTTAAGTCTATAGGTTACGAGCAAAACACTTTTCATTGGAATAGTCTTGATGTTGATATAAATCTACATTCCCAATCACCTGATATAAGTATGGGGGTTGATGCAGTAGGTAAAAATGAAGAAGGAGCTGGTGACCAAGGGATTATGTTCGGTTACGCTACAGACGAAACTAAAGAATTTATGCCATTACCAATACAGTTAAGTCATGAACTATTAAAAACTATAAGAGATAGCAGGTTAAAGTCTAAAATAATAGGCCTGGGGCCAGATGCAAAATCACAATTTTCTATAATTTATGAAAATAATAAACCTGTAGGAGTGCATTCTATTGTTCTTTCTATTCAGCATTTAAGTTCCTTAAAAAATGATGAAATTAAACAAACTGTATTACCGATAATTCAAAAAGTTTTACCTGAAGGATGGAAATGCCCGGAAGATAATATTTTTATTAACCCGACTGGTAGATTTGAGATCGGAGGCCCACACGGAGATGCAGGATTGACTGGAAGAAAAATAGTAGTTGATACTTATGGAGGTATATGTCCTCACGGTGGAGGAGCATTTTCAGGAAAAGATCCATCTAAGGTTGATAGATCAGGCGCATATGCAGCAAGATATATAGCAAAGAACTTGGTTGCTGCAGGGGTCGCAAAAAAGTGTACTTTGCAATTAGCTTATGTTATTGGAATAGCAGATCCAGTATCAATATTTCTAGATACTCATAATTCATCAGATATTGATAGAAAAGAAATAGTAGATATTATTAAAAAAGTTTTTGAATTAAAGCCTGCTGGGATTAGAAAGATGCTTGATTTAGCAAGACCTATATATCAGAAAACATCTTTTTTTGGACATTTTGGGAGAGAAAAAGAAGGTGAAAAATATTTTCCTTGGGAAAAATTAGACAAAGTGGAAGAAATAAAAAAATTAATTCAGTAAAAAAAATATATAATTATTATGGTAGAAGAGTTTGTCACAAACTTAGTCAAGCAAAGCAAAAAATTATTCAAGAAAAACTACCAAAGTTTAATATAAAAACCAGCGAAATACCAATTTTTGTAAAATCAGATTTATTTTTTGGAAGAAAGGTAATACTAGAAGTGGGTTTTGGAATGGGGGATAATCTAAAATATATGATAGATAATGATAAAGATTCATTGTTTATAGGTTGTGAACCATATTTAAATGGAGTTGCTAACCTAATTGAGAAATTAAATCATAGTGATGATAACAGAGTAAAAATTTTTGATAAAGATGTAAGGTTTTTATTAGAGCTCATTCCAAATAATTTTTTTTCTAAGATTGTTATACTATTTCCTGATCCATGGAAGAAAAGAAGGCATAAAAAAAGAAGACTTTTTAACAAAACTAATATTAGTTTATTTTTGAACAAACTTGAAAAAAATGGCGAAATTTATTTTGGAACAGACATAAAAGATTATTTTTTAGAAGTTAGAGATTTTTTTATCAAAAAAAAAAAACTTTTAGCATAAGAAATATCGAAAACCATTACAAAAAACCAAGTTTTTTATGCCTAACTAAATATGCTAAAAAGTCTTTAGAAAAAGGAGTGCCTCCTATGTATTTAGTAATAAAAAAAAAAGTAGATATATTATAAAAATATCCTATAATTAAAAAATCTATAATGTGTAAAGCTTGCTTAACTTTACTATTTCTACAAATGAGGATTGCTTTTGTTAGGGAAATTTTTCCTCATAATTTTTTTTGCTTTTAACATTATAATATATAGTATGGATTTAAGAGGTATTTATGAGTGACAAAGAGGAATTATCTGTAGTTAGACCTGAACTCTTACAAATTGCTGAAGCAGTAGCAAGAGACAAGTCGATTGAGCAAACTATTGTTATAGAGGCAATGGAACAAGCAATACAATCTGTAGCCAAAAAAAAATACGGGCAGGATTTAGAAGTAAAAGCAACTATTGACGAAAAAACTGGGGAAATAAAAATTAACAGAGTGTTGCATGTGGTTAATGATATTGAAAATTCATCTAACCAAATATCTTTAGAGCAAGGCAAGGAATATGATTCAAATGCTAAGCTAGGAGATACTATATTTGACCCTCTTCCACCTATTGACTTTGGAAGAGTAGCTGCTCAGACTGCTAAGCAAGTTATAGTTCAAAGAGTCAAAGAAGCTGATAAAGAAAGACAGTTTAATGAGTATCAAGAAAAACAAGGACAAATTATTAATGGGGTAGTAAAAAGAGTTGAGTATGGAAATGTTTTTTTAGATTTAGGTAAAGCAGAAGCATATTTGAGAAAAGACGAAACTATCGCAAGAGAAACTTTTAGGCCTGGAGATAGAGTAAGAGCTTATATAACTCAAGTTAAAAAAGATTTGAATGGGCCTCAAATTTTTTTATCAAGAACATGTAATGAATTTATGTCTGCACTTTTTTCTCAAGAGGTACCAGAAATTTATGACGGAATTATTGAAATTATTTCTGTAGCAAGAGATCCAGGAAGTAGAGCAAAAATTGCAGTTTTATCAAAGGATAAAACAATAGATCCTGTAGGTGCATGTGTTGGTATGAGAGGTAGCAGAGTGCAGGCAATTGTAAATGAGTTACAAGGAGAGAAAATAGATATAATAACATGGTCAGAAGATGCAGCATCATTTATAGTTAATACACTTTCTCCTGCAGAGGTTACTAAAGTTGTATTAGATGAAGAAAATAAAAAAGTTGAAGTAATAGTGCCAGATGACCAACTAAGCCTTGCAATTGGCAGAAAAGGTCAGAATGTAAGATTGGCTTCACAAGTTTCGAAATGGGAAATAACAATCCTGACAGAAGGAGNTGAATCTGAAAGAAGACAAGCAGACCTNAAAAAAGAAACTCAAGTATTAATAGAAGCGCTAGTTATAGATGATGTAATAGCGCATCTCTTAGTTTCTGAAGGTTTTAAAAGTATTGAGGCAGTTGCATTTGTACCATTAGAAGAACTTCAGTCAATTGAAGGATTTGATGAAAATTTAGCTAAAGAATTAAAAGAAAGAGCAGTCGTTTACTTNGAAGAGAAAGAAGAAGAATATGAAAAAGAAAGAATAAAATTAGGAGTGAGCGATGAGATGAAAGAAATAGAGGGGCTTGACCAAGAAATGATAGTATTATTAGGAAAAAACAATATTAAAACAAAAAATGACCTGGCAGACTTATCTTCTGATGAGCTATTAGAAATCCTTGAAGGAAAATTTGAAATCAAGGAAGATGCTGATAAAATTATCATGAAGGCCAGAGAAGATTGGTTCAAAGAGTAAGCAATAAAGCAGGTAATTATTAATGGATAAAAAAAAATTAGGACTTATTAATAAAAGCAAACTAGAACTTAGAAAGACTGTAGGCGGGGGGACTGTGAAACAANCTTTTAGTCATGGAAGAGTAAAGTCTGTTGCTGTTGAAGTTAAGAAAGTAAGAACTTTTGATAAAAGTATTTCTATACAAAAGCAAAAAGTACATCCTGATTTATCAGAGAATTTAAATAAGAATGATAACTCACAGGAGGAGATTAAAAGCCTAGCTCCAGAAGAGACTCAAAACAAAAAATCAAATAAAGAAAAATTAGAAAAAATTAAAGAGGCAGCTCACTCTAATAAGTTAGATATGGAAAANAAAATTTCTTCGCGTCAAGAAGAAGAATTTAGAAATAAAAAGTTTCAAGACAGAAAGCAGACAAAAGAGCAACCAAAAGAAAATAGTAGGGTTAATAAAAAGTTTCAAACAAATAATATCCCTGAAAAAAAATTATCAAAAGAAGCAACTGAAAATAAAAAAGAAGAAGCAACTAAGAAAAGTAGTTCAAAAAAACAAAGAGCNGACCTTAAAAAGCAGCTTTCTTTAGGAAAAGGAATTAATAGAAGGCAAACNGGAAAAATAACNGTACAGCAAGCTTATGAGGATGAAGAAAGACAAAGGAGTCTTGCTTCAATACGAAGNGCNAGGGAAAAAGAAAAAAAATCCTTAGAAGAAAAAACTGTAGTTGATAATACAAATAAACCAATAGTAAGAGAAGTTAAAATACCTGAAGTAATTACTGTACAAGAGCTAGCTAATAGAATGGCAGCTAGGGNAGCGGAAGNAATAAAAGTTTTAATAAAAAATGATATAGCTGCTACGGCTACTCAATCTATAGATGCAGATACAGCAGAATTAGTAGTTTTAGAGTTTGGCCATAAGACTAAAAGAGTATCAGAAGCTGATATTGAAATAGGTTTAAGCATCACAAAAGAAGATAAAACNGATGCTNTTTCAAGGCCTCCAATCGTGACTGTAATGGGTCACGTTGATCATGGAAAAACAACACTTTTAGATGCTATTAGAAATACTGATGTTGTTGCTAAAGAGCATGGAGGTATTACTCAACATATTGGAGCTTATCAGGTTGCTACAAAGGAGAAAAAGAGAGTTACTTTTATAGATACTCCAGGACACGCTGCATTTAGTTCAATGCGAGCAAGAGGAGCTAAGCTCACTGATATAGTTGTTTTAGTGGTAGCTGCAGATGATGGTGTAATGCCGCAGACTGAGGAAGCAATTAAACACGCAAAAGCAGCAAATGTTCCAATAATTGTTGCGATTAATAAAATAGANAGCAACGGTTCTGACCCTAATAAGGTAAAAAATGAACTACTAAAATATGATGTTTTGGTAGAAAGTCTTGGTGGGGATATTCCAGTAGTAGAGGTATCAGCATTAAAAAAAACNAATTTAGAGATTTTANTAGAAAATATTATACTTTTATCAGAAATTATAGAGACTAAAGCAAGTTATACACAAAGAGGAGAAGGTACTATTATAGAAGCAAAAAGAGAGCAAGGTAGAGGTGTAGTAGCATCAATAGTGCAACAGAGAGGTACTTTGAGAAAAAGTGATATAGTAGTTGCAGGATCACAATGGGGAAAAATTAGAGCAATTATAAATGATAAAGGCAATACACTTAATGAATTATGTCCTTCCGAGCCAGCAGAAATATTAGGTCTTAATGATGTTCCTCAGGCAGGTGATGATATTATTGTAGTAGAAAATGAGTCAAGGGCTAGAGAGGTTAGTGAATACAGACAGGGTTTAAAAAATAAGGAAAAAACTACAATTTTATCTAGGGCTAATTCCATGGAAAATATTTTAAAAAATATTAAAAGTGGAGAAAAGAAATTACTAAACTTAATTGTAAAAGCAGACGCTTTAGGCTCTAAAGAAGCTATAGTTAACTCCTTGGAAAACATAGGAAATGAAGAGGTTGATGTTCAGATTCTATTATCTGGAGTTGGTGGTATTACTGAAACTGATGTAGGTTTAGCTGCATCTAATGAAGCGTTTATAATAGGTTTTAATGTTAGGTCTGATTTACAGGCAAAAAAACTTGCTAAACAACATAATATAAATGTTAAATATTATTCTATAATTTATGAAATATTTGATGAAGTTAGAGGTTTGCTCTCTGGTATGTTGCCACCTATGGAGAAAGAAAAATTTTTAGGTTTAGCAGAAATCAAAAAAGTTTTTAAAATTTCAAAGCTTGGAAAGGTGGCAGGTTGTTTTGTTACAGAAGGCACAATTAAAAGAAACAGCAAAATAAGAGTACTAAGAGATAGTGTTGTAATACACTCAGGTGACCTAGAAACACTTAAAAGGCATAGCGATGAAGCCAAGGACGTTGCTCAAGGAAATGAATGTGGAATTTCTATAAAAGACTTTAATGATATACAAGTCAATGATGTTATTGAAAGTTATGAAATTGAAAGCACGCCTCGAAAATTAGAAGAAAAGTAATTTTTAATATGAGGATCCTTAGCAATAGAACTAGAAGAGTTGGCGAAAATATTAGGTCAGTTTTATCTGAAGTTTTGCTTTTAAAAAAGAACTCTATAGGCGGGTTAGAAAATGAATTTATAACAATTACGGAAGTACAACCTTCTGCAGACCTAAGACATGCAAAAGTATTTATAAGTTGTATGGGAAGAGAGGAAAAAGATATAGTGACTATTTTAAATCAAGAAGCAAGCTTATTTTCTAAGTTAGTTGCTAGGCAAATAAAAACTAAATATTCTCCAAAATTAACTTTTTTTGTAGATTTTTCTTTTTCTAAAGCAGAAAAAATAAATGATTTAATAAAAACTAAATAACTTATATTTGTAATGCAAAAAACATTTAATGGGTGGTTAAATATATACAAAGAGCAGGGAGAAACATCTTTTTCTATCTCTAAAGAACTAAAAAAAAAGTTTAAATTTAAAAAAGTTGGGCATCTAGGAACACTTGATCCTTTAGCAAAAGGAGTTCTTCCCATTGCGGTAGGTGAGGCGACGAAATCTATAAAATTTATTTCTAACCTTAAAAAGAGGTATTCCTTTTTAATAAAGTGGGGGGAGGAAACAGATACTTGTGACCTAGAAGGAAAGGTAGTAGCTCAATCATCTGTAAGGCCTGATATAGAAAAAGTTAAAATGATTATTAACAAATTTTTTACAGGGAGTATTGAACAAGTGCCTCCGATATATTCTGCAGTNAANGTNAATGGAGTTAGGGCTTATAAGTTAGCTAGAAGTAAAAAAGATATAGAGCTTAAAAAAAAAAAAATTCATATTTATAAAATTTTAGTAAAAAATCAAACAGATAAAGACTTTTGCAAATTTGACATAATTTGTAGTAGAGGAACATATATAAGATCTCTTGCTAGAGACCTCGCCAGGAAACTTGGGACAGTAGGTTTAGCATATGAAATAGTAAGAACAGAAGACAATATTTTTAAAATTGAGAATGCAGTTCCTTTACTAAAAGTTTTAAATTTATCATATGAAGAGTTGCAAAAAATTTACTTCCCCGTTGAGGCTGTATTGAGTGATGCTAAAGAAGTTATTTTAGAAAAAAAATATTCAGATAAGTTAAAAAATGGTATTATAATTAAATCTAATTTAATTAGTAATAAGATAAAAAGTGATAGTAAGTTAATATTGGTAAAAAATAATTCTAAATTAGTATGTATTGCTAATTTAGAAAAAGAGTATATTATACCACGACGTAACTTTAATTTATAGTTTGGAGGGAATTGTGACGATAAGCGTCAAAGAAAAGAAAGAAATAGCAATAGATTTTGGAAAAGATGAAAAAAATACAGGGTCGACTGAAGTACAAGTTGCTATATTAACAAAAAAAATAAATAGCTTAACTGAGCATTTTAAAATAAATAAAAAGGATCATCACTCAAAACGAGGGCTTTTGGGAATGATTAATAACAGAAGAAAGTTATTAAAGTATTTAAAAAATAAAAATGAACAAAGATACTCTGATCTTATTAAAAAACTAGGTCTAAGAAAGTAATTTCATAATATAGGAAAATATATGTTTAATATAACAACAAAATCTCTCACTTGGGGAGAAAAAGAATTAATATTAGAAACAGGAAAAATAGCAAGGCAGGCAGATGGTGCTGTTATGATAACTTATGGGGAAACCAAAATATTATGTACAGTGGTAGCCTCAAAGGGAGACTCTTCAGATAATGATTTTTTCCCATTAACAGTTAATTATATAGAGAAATTTTATTCAGTAGGTAAAATACCAGGTGGTTATTTAAAAAGGGAAGGTCGTCCTAGTGACAAAGAAACATTAACCTCAAGGTTAATAGATAGGCCAATAAGACCACTTTTTCCAGAGAACTTTAAAAATGAAGTTCAGGTAATATGCCAAGTATTAAATCATGATGGTATAAGTAATACTGAAATACCGGCAATCATTGGGGCTTCTGCAGCATTAACAATATCAGGTATACCATTTTTTGGGCCTTTGGGAGCTAGCAAAGTAGCTAGAATAAATAATAAATTTGTTTTAAATCCTTCTAATGAACAGTTACTAGAAAGTGAGCTAGATTTGGTAGTAGCTGGAACCAAAGATGGAGTAATGATGGTTGAATCAGAAGCTAAAGAATTAAGTGAAGATGTTATGTTGGACGCTGTTGTTTTTGGACAAGATGCTTATAAAGACGTGCTTAATTTAATTATTGAGTTGGCAGAGGAAGCAGCTAAAGAACCATGGGAGTTAACTAAAGTTGATACATCAAAAGAAGATGATTTGGTTTCTAAAAAATTTACTGATCCTATTTCATCGGCATACAACATAAAAGAGAAAAAAGGTAGACAGGAGAAGCTTAAAGAAATTAATAGTTCACTAGAGGCTTTTTCTGAAGAAATAGATGTAGATTTAAAAAAAGTAAATAATTCATTAGGGAAATTACAAAAAAACATAGTTAGAGAAAAAATCTTATCTTCAAAAGTTAGAATAGACGGAAGAAAAATTGATGAGGTAAGAAAAATTAATTGTGAAACAGGAATACTGCCACGGTCACACGGATCAGCATTATTTACAAGAGGTGAAACACAAGCTTTAGCAGCACTTACACTGGGAACTAGTGAGGATGAGCAAATGGTTGACTCTCTAGAGGGTTTTTACAAGTCAAAATTTATGTTGCATTATAATTTTCCACCTTTTTCTGTAGGAGAGGCTGGTCGTATGGGAGGTACAGGAAGGAGAGAAATTGGCCATGGAAAACTTGCCTGGAGAGCAATAAGCGCCATTCTTCCTGAATATGAAAAATTTCCTTATACAATTAGAATTGTTTCTGAAATAACAGAGTCTAATGGTTCTTCTTCTATGGCAACAGTATGTGGAAGTTCTTTAGCATTAATGGATGCAGGGGTTCCAATTAAAAAGCAAGTTGCTGGAATAGCGATGGGTTTGATTCAAGAAGGTGATAATTTTATAGTTTTATCAGATATTTTAGGGGATGAGGACCATTTAGGAGATATGGATTTTAAAGTGGCAGGAACAAAGGATGGTGTTACTTCCCTACAAATGGATATAAAGGTAGATTCCATAACCAGTGAAATTATGAAAGCAGCACTAAAACAAGCAAAAAAAGGCCGTATCACAATACTAAAAGAGATGGATAAGGTCATTAAAAATCCTAATGACGAACTTAATGAATTTGCTCCCAAAATGGAATTATTAAAAATAGAAACTGATAAAATAAGAGAAGTAATTGGCACAGGAGGAAAGGTTATTAGAGAAATAGTTGAAAAATCTGGTGCAAAAGTTGATATAGACGATGAAGGAAATATCAAAGTTTCATCTAACCAACAAGAAAACATCAGTAATGCTTTAAAAATGATACATGATATAGTAGATGAGCCAGAAAATGGAAAAGTATATTCAGGGAAAGTAGTCAAAGTTGTTGATTTCGGTGCTTTTGTGAACTTTATGGGAAAAAAAGATGGTTTAGTTCACATCAGTGCTTTATCTGATGAAAGAGTTAACAAAGTTACTGACGTTGTAAATGAAGGAGATGAGGTCAAAGTAAAAGTCATTGGTTTTGATAAGAGAGGAAAAGTAAGGCTTAGCATCAAGGATGTTGATTAATAATTAGAAGATAGTATTTTATATATGTATATGAAAAAGTTAAATTCTATTTTTATGGCAGGTAAAGAAGTATTACCCTTAGTTGAAGGGGGTAAAGGTGTTGCTGTATCTAATGGCCTAACAGCAGGAAGTTGGGCAGCATCCAATGGCATAGGAACTTTTTCTGGTGTTAATGCTGATAATTATAGAGATGATGGAAGTGTTATAAGACAAGTCTATTTTGGAAAAACAAGAATAGATAGACATGAAGAGTTAATTGATTATGGAATAAAAGGTGGTATTAAACAGGCACAAATAGCACATGAAACATCTGGAGGTAAAGGAAGATTAAATGTAAATATACTTTGGGAGATGGGAGGCGCTCAAAGAGTTTTAGAAGGAATACTAGAAAAAACTAAAGGATTGGTTCATGGTGTTACCTGCGGAGCAGGTATGCCATTTAAGTTAGGGGAGATTGCTTCAAAGTTTGATATATTCTATTATCCTATTGTCTCTTCTGCTAGGGCTTTTAAAATTTTATTTTTAAGAGCATACAAAAGTTTTTTACCAAAATTAGGTGCAGTTGTTTACGAAGACCCTTGGCTAGCTGGAGGGCATAATGGGTTATCAAATAGTGAAGATCCTGAAAAGCCTGAAAAACCTTTTGAAAGAGTAAGTTTATTAAGAAAATTTATGAGAAGCGTGGGTTTGGGAGATGTTCCTATAGTCATGGCAGGGGGTGTTTGGCATTTATCAGACTGGGAAGACTGGATCGACAATCCAGAATTAGGTCCCATAGCATTCCAATTTGGAACTAGACCTTTGCTTACTAAAGAAAGTCCTATTCCAAAAGTATGGAAAGAAAAATTAATGGAATTAAAAAAAGGTGATATTAAACTTCACAAATTTAGTCCTACTGGCTTTTATTCATCTGCAGTGAAAAATAATTTTATTAAAGAGTTAACAGATAGATCTTTTAGGCAAATAAAATTATTTTCTAATAGTGAACCAACCGGATCTAGGGATTTTACTGAATACGCTTTAGGAAAGGCAAAAAGACCTTTCTTGATTTTAAAAAAGGATATTTCTAGGGTAAAAGATTGGATTAAGAAAGGATTTAGTGAAGTTTTAAAAACTCCAGACAATTCCATAATATTTGTGAGTCCTGAAAAAGCAGATGAAATTAAAAAAGATCAAAGAGATTGCATGGGGTGTCTTAGTCATTGTTCATTTTCTAATTGGGCAGATAAAGGAAAAGTTTCTACTGGTAGAAAAGTAGACCCAAGGAGTTTTTGTATACAAAAAACTCTACAAGATGTAGCTCATGAGGACAATGTAAATAACCAATTAATGTTTGCTGGGCATAATGCATGGAGGTTTGCGCAAGATCCTTTTTATTCCAATGGGTTTGTGCCCTCAGTTAAGCAATTAGTTGACAGAATAGCAACAGGTTCATAGTTTATTTATATGAATGATGCAAAAGAAATTTTAAAAAAAAGCAAACTAAGACCAACTATTCAGAGAGTTGCAATTGTTGATTATATAATAGAAAAACATAAAGTTCACATTACTGCAGCTAAACTAATAAAATATTTAAAAAATAAAAAAATCAATATATCGTTAGCAACCATTTACAACAATTTAAATGAGTTAGCTGATAAAGGCATATTAAAAAAGTTTTATGTAAATAATGATAAGATGTGGTTTGATACTAATTTACAAGACCACTATCACTTTTATGACCCTGAAAAAGACGAACTTATTGATATTAATAAAAATGAAATATCATTCTCTAAATCTCCTAAAATTCCTAATGGAAAAGTTAAGGGATCGATTAATATAATCATTAACCTTAAAAACAAAAATTAATTATAATTTTTTTCTATATTGAATATAGTTTGATAAAATGTTATTTTTTTTCTAGTTTAGAATGATTCTAATAATCTAAATTAAATATGTTTACGTATTAGAAGGTACTAACTTAATATTTTAACACTCACAAAGGAGAAAATATGTCATTGTCAGAAAGTAAAACAATAGAGAATTTAAAAGCGGCGTTTGCTGGTGAATCTCAGGCTAATAGACGTTATTTATATTTCGCATCAAAAGCTGATGTTGAAGGTTTTAACGATGCAGCAACAGTTTTTAGATCAACAGCTGAAGGAGAAACAGGTCATGCCTTCGGTCATTTAGAATTTTTAGCTGAAGTTGGTGCCCCCGCCACAGGCGAGCCCATAGGAAGTACAGCAGAAAATTTAAAGGCAGCAATTGCAGGAGAAACTCATGAATACACTGATATGTATCCAGGAATGGCAAGAACTGCTAGAGAAGAAGGTTTTGATGAGATTGCTGACTGGTTTGAGACCTTAGCAAAGGCAGAAAGAAGTCACGCAGGTAGATTCCAAAAAGCATTAGACACTTTAGTGGAATAAAAGTTTACATAGTGCGCTGCAGGCTTGCTTGTAGCGTACTTTAATATATTTTTTTAGGAAACAAAATGATACACGAAGGTGGACTAAGAGCTCCAGAGAGAAAACCTTTAAATTTAGAATCTAAAACCTTTTGGGATGAAAAGGAATTAGATAATGAGTTAAGAAGACAATTTGACGTTTGCCATAGTTGTAGAAGATGCTTTAATTTATGTGATAGTTTTCCAAAATTATTTGATTTAATTGATGAAGCTGAAACTATGGAATTAGATTCAGTAAATTCTAAAAATTTTGAAAAAGTTGTAGATGCTTGTACACTATGTGATATGTGCTTTATGGTAAGCTGTCCATATGTTCCTCCTCATGAATTTGCGATAGATATACCATCATTATTTATTAGATACAAAGCGCAGAATAAAAATAAAGTAGGTATAATAGAAAGCCAACTTTCCAAAACTGATCTAAATGGAAAAATAGGCTTAAGTTTTTCAAAAATTTTAAACTGGATAACGGATAGAAACAATAACTTATTTAGGTTTATTTTAAAGAAAATTGCTAGTATTGAAATAAATATTAGATTACCTAAATATAATTCAAAAAACTTTTTTAATGTAATAAAGAAAAAATCGCTACTGATTAAGCATAATAGAGTAAAAGGTAATAAAATCATAATTTTTAGTACTTGTTATGTAGGATATAATGATTCTGAAATAGGGAAGGCACTTATAAAAGTATTAGATAAAAATAATATTTATTATGAAGAAGGTTATACAGAATGTTGTAAGATGCCCCAATTAGAGCAAGGAAAAGTAGAGGAAGTAAAAAGTGCTGCTGAAAAAACTGCGCAAAAATTATTGAAAAAAATTGAAGAGGGTTACAAAGTAGTTGCTCCTATTGCATCATGTGCTCTTATGCTAAAGTCTCATTGGCCCTTGCTTTGTCCAGAAAATGAAGAAGTGATAAAACTTTCTAAGAATACTATGGATATAGATGAGTTTTTATTTGATTTACATAATAATGGTAAATTAAACTTAAACTTTAAATCATTAAATAAAGAAATTACACTTCATACTGCTTGTCACAGCAGAGCCCAAAATATTGGCTCTAAGTCATATACTTTACTTAATTTAATTACAAAAGAAAAAAATGTTAATATAGAAAAATGTTCAGGTCATGGAGGTACATGGGGGATCAAAGCTAAGTGGAATAAAACAGCAAAGAAAGTTGGCCTTCCTGCAGCTAGGCAAGTTTTTAAAAAAGAGGGAAATATAGTGGCTTCAACATGTCCTCTTGCTGCCTTACACTTCAAAGATATAAATGATGAAAAGAAGCTTGCAAAACATGAAGACAAAATATATCACCCTATTGAATTGATTGCCAGTGCTTATACAGAAGATAGGCATGAATGATAATGCTGTAGGAGATACTTATGGTGAGTCAACGCCAGAGACTTTACTAAATATTTTGAAAACAATAATTTTTTAAAAAACTAAAAGGATTTAAAATGGAACAAAATCAAATTAAACCAGAAGATATTTATGAAAGAAAAGAATACCTTAACAAAAGGCCACAACTTAGAAAACAGATTGTATCTAGGAAAAGAAAAAGAAGAGTTGATGTAGGACCATACGTCACATTATACTTTGAAAATAGAGATACTATAGTTCACCAGATTAATGAAATGGTTTTTATTGAAAATGGAGGAAATGAGCAGATTGAAGAAGAAATTTTAGCTTATAAATCATTAATACCTAATGGAAAGGAATTAATTGCTACAGTCATGGTAGAAATAGATAGTCCCATAAAAAGAGCAGAAGTTTTATCAAAAATGGGAGGCTTTGAGCAAACTTTTAGTTTTAAAATTGGTAATCTATCTGTAGAAGGAAAAGCTGAGCTTGACGTTGATAGAACCACTTCTGACGGTAAGGCGTCATCAGTACAGTTTGTACATTTTAATTTTAATAATGAAGAAATTGAAAAGTTCAAAGACACTAACTCAAAAATTGAACTTTCAATAAATCATGAGGCTTATGGACATTCTACTTATTTAAAAGCAGAAACTCAGCATGAACTTAGTCTAGACTTTAACTAAGGCTGGCTTATACCCCATACACTATTTTTGAGAAGGTATCCTTTGATTCCATTCTTATTAACCTTGCAATATAATTTGCTAGAAATTCTTTCTCCACACCTTACTTGATCAAATAAGACATTTTTTTTTACTAATGCAAGTTTGTTTAAATCTTTATCAACAATAAAGCTATCTTTTATTATTATAAAAAATTTATTTTTAGATACTGTAGCATTCCATACCCAACCTTGAGTACCATCATAGAGCTCTACTTTGGTATAAATAGAGTTTTTTTCTAAAACCCTTACTGGCATATTACGAAGCTTTAAGGTCCAATTAATAGGGTATTGTTTTCCGGGGCCTGCTCTAAGATTCGATTTGGATTTAATACTAATAAAGTCTTGAGAGAAAGAAGAAGAGGTTAAATAAAAGTTTAATATAATTAGTACAATTAAGTTTTTATAATACATAATTGAACAAATAAATTAATTATTATAATATTTCAAGTAGAAACTATGTTAGGACAAAAACCAAAAGTATTTATTACTAGAAAGCTTCCCAAAAAAATAGAAACTAGAATGATGGAGCTATTTGATACAACCTTAAATGGAACAGATGAATTACTATCAGAAAATGAGCTTATAAAAGTTTTTAAAGCATACCAAATAGTAGTTCCTTCAATAGCTGATAAAATTTCAAAAAAAGTAATTAATGAAGCTAGTGACAGTTTGAACCTCATTGCAAATTTTGGTGCAGGTACTGACCACATAGATCTAGAAGCTGCAAAAAATAAAAATATTATAGTTACTAATACTCCAGGTCTTTTAGCTGATGATACAGCAGACTTAATAATGTCTTTATTATTAGCTTTACCAAGAAGGTTATATGAGGGTTCAAAAGTAGTCTCTGAAGGCAATTGGAATGGGTGGAGTCCGACTAAGATGTTAGGGAAAAGAATTAATGGCATAAGACTTGGTATTATAGGAATGGGAAGAATTGGACAAGCAGTTGCTAAAAGAGCTAAATCTTTCGGAATTTCTATTCATTATCATAATAGAAAACAACTTACATCTAATATAGAAGAAGTTTATGAAGCAACATACTGGAAGAACTTAGATGAAATGATAAGAAGAATGGATATTATTTCCATAAACTGTCCATTAACAAAAGAAACAAAAGGTCTGATGTCAAAAAAAAGGTTACAATTGATGATGCAAGATTCTTATATTATAAATACCTCTAGAAGTGAAATAATAGATGAGAATGCTTTATTACATTTGTTAAAAACTAATAAGATAGCTGGAGCGGGATTAGATGTTTTTAGAAGAGTAGAAAATAGAAACTCAGACTTATTGGATGCTCCTAATACCATCTTAATTCCACACATGGGGTCAGCTACAGTGGAAGGTAGGATTGAAATGGGAGAAAAAGTAATTATAAATATTAAAACTTTTATTGATGGACACAACCCACCTAATAGAATTATATAAAAATAGTTTGTTCGTTTTTGTATTCATTAATGATTTGATATAGAGGAGCTGAAGTTATATTAACACTATCTATAATATCATCTTCATTTAAACTTACAAACTCCAAAGCAGTTTTACAAAATACAAAATTGACTTCTAATTCAGAACATAATTTTAGTATTTCTAAATAGTCTGGCATTTGTTTTTTTTTTAATTTTTTATTTATATTTTTTTTATCATAGTCATTCCAGTTTTTTGATAAAAAGTTAATAGAATATCCAGCATAGAATAGAGTTACATTTTTATTAGTAGCTTTATAAGTGGAAGCTAAGTTTAATCCATAATAATATTTATAAAAGTCTGATGTAAAAAGAATAATTAATACTTTTGAATTTTTACTGATTTTCATTATTTCTATATTTGCTACAAAAAGCACACAAAGGATCTATAGTGACTTTAATTTTTCTGAAATTATTATTTAATATATCATATAAATTTATATAGCCTGCTAAGGATTCTCCTATTTCTAAAATTTCTTTTATAACCTCAGTGGCTTGCAATGAACCCATAAAACCACCTAAACTTCCTATAACTCCGTTGCTTGAACAATTAGTTACTTGAGAGTTTTTTGGTTTATTAGGAAATAGACATCTAAAACAAGGATAATTATTATTTTCTCTTTTCCATGTTGATATTTGTCCTTCATATTTTGTAATTGCAGCTGCTACGAGAGTTTTATTATTTTTAAAAGATGAGTCTGCTACTAAATATCTGGTTTCAAAATTATCACTTCCATCAGCTATAATATCATGTTTAGAAATAAGGCTATCAGCATTTTTTTTATTAATTCTATAATTTAAACTAGTTATAACAGTATCTGGGTTAAGTTTTTTTACAAACATAGCAGCACTATCTGATTTAGGAACTCCAATATTCTCCGTATTATGGATAACCTGTCTTTGAAGATTAGAAAGTTCAACTTTATCATTATCTATTACTGTTATTTTTCCTACTCCTAGTGCAGCTAAATACATTATTATNGGAGAACCTAAACCTCCTGCTCCTATTACTAANACTTTAGAATTAANAATTTTTNTCTGNCCTNTNCCTCCTATTTCNGGAAGTAATATACTTCTTGAATATCTTTCTAAGTTTAAGTCAGTTAAGGNCATAANCTCTATTAAAGAATANCCTTNCCAATTTTTTTTTNTAAAAANGGATGNATAATTTCAGTTAAAATTTTTTTNGATAAATCTATTTTACTCATTTTTTTATAAGTAGAGAGAAGACGTGAGTTATTATAAATATGAGCACTATTCATATCCTCGCCCATACCTATTTTTTTATTAGAAACATTATTTGCTATAATTAAATCACATTTTTTGCTTTTTAGTTTAGATATGGAATTTTTTTCAATATCATTCGTTTCTGCAGCAAATCCTACTACTAGCCTAGGNCTTTTGTTATGCGTTGATATAAATTTAAGAATATCTTTGTTTTCTGTTAACTCAAAAGATATTCTCTTATTATTTTTTTTAATTTTATCTTTACTATAATTTTTTATCTTCCAATCTGAAACTGCAGCTACACTAATAAATANATCTTTTGGTATATTTTTGAGGCATTTATCAAACATTTCTTCTGCAGTTTTTACTTGAATGAAGTTACTAATATTCTTAGGTTTATTTATTTTTGTAGGGCCAGATACCAGACATACATTCGCTCCCATATCAGCTAACTGTTCTGCTAATGCATAACCCTGTTTACCTGAAGAGTGATTACTCAAATATCTTACCGGATCAATTGATTCTTGGGTCGGGCCAGCAGTAACTAGAGCGTTGACTCCTTTAAACAATGTATTCTTTTCTTGAAAAAATTCTTTAGTAATGGTTAAAATTTCTTTCGGCTCTTTCATTCTTCCAGGCCCCAAATCACCGCAGGCTAGTTCACCAGGGTTAGTTTCAAAAATTCTAATTCCTGCTTTTTTTAAACGTATAAAGTTTTTCTTAGTAAAGAAATTATTTAGCATATTACTATTCATAGCTGGGAATATAAAGGTTGGAGTATTTGATGCTAACATTACTGAGGAGGCTAAATCATCAGCGAGGCCATGAGAGATTTTAGAGACAAAGTTTGCTGAAGCAGGTGCAACCAAAATTAAATCATTTTCTTTTGCTAATTTAATATGCCCCATTTCTAGTTCATCATCTAAACTAAATAAATCATTATAAACTTTATTTCCCGTTAAAGAAGAAACAGTTAAGTGTGTTATAAATTTTTCTGCAGACCGAGTAGTGATACAATTTAACTCAAATCCTGCATCTTTAAGAAGCCTTATTAAATAAATTGATTTATAAGCGGCAATGCTTCCTGTAATTATTAAAAGAATTCTTTTTTTTTTCATATTTTATATTTTACTAAATATGTTTAAGTAAGCTATTCCACCAAAGTATTTTTTTCGATTATAACAAAAAAAACCATTTTTAGTAAAAATATTCTCTAATTCTTGATTATGAGGAAATTCATTTATTGATTCTATTAAGTATTTATATGCTGCTTTATTGTTTGCTATTTTTTCACCTACAAAAGGAATTATTTTTAAGGAATAATAATTATATAGTGGAGCAATAAGCTCATTAATAGTAGGAGAAAACTCTAAAACATAAATTTTTTTTCCATACTTTAAGACTCTTCTACATTCCTTTATACATTTTTCCTTGTCAGAAAAATTTCTTAACCCAAACGCTAAAGTTATCAAATCTATTGAATTGTTTTTAATAGCTAGTTGGTCTGCACTTCCATTGATTAAAAATAGATTATTATTTAAAATACTTTTATTTTTTTTACCGTGTACTATCATTTTAAGACTAAGATCATATAAGAAAATCATACTGTTAGTTAATTGATTTGCTAATGCACTACCAATATCACCTGTTCCCCCTGCTAAATCTAAAATCATTTTTTCTTTTTCTCTTTTAACAGATTTAATTAAATCCCTCTTCCATAATCTATGAAGCCCAAAACTCATAATATCATTCATTAAATCATATTTTTTTGAGACATCATTAAATAGATCTTTGATAATTTTTTTTTTATTACTTTCTGATATTTTACTATTTTTATATTCCATAGCTTTTTATAAAGATATATTTTTTCAATTATAATATACTAACANAGTAAAAAAATAACCTTAAATTATTATANAACTTATGCCAGAACTACCAGAAGTAGANATTATTGTAAGAGGGCTTAGAAAAAATATATTAGGTCTNAAATTAACGGAATTTAAGATATTAAATAAAAANCTTCGTTATGAAATTCCAAAAGAAATGGAGGTTATATATAAAAATAAAATAATTAAGCATATTTTTAGAATAGGTAAATATGGTATATTATTATTTAATGGAAAAACACATATAGTTTTTCATTTAGGCATGACAGGAAAATTTAGATTTTCTAAAAAAAAAACTGATTACCAAAAACATGATCATATTAAAATTACTTTAAACAATGGTCTTGTTTTATTATATAACGACATGAGAAAGTTTGGATATTTTTCCATTATAAATAATCCTATAAGTCTTTACAATTTTAAAAATTTAGGAATAGAACCAATTTATCTTAAAAATTATACTGATTATTTATGGAATATTATAAAAAAAAAAAATAAAGATATAAAAAGTTTATTATTAGATCAGAGCTTTATAACCGGAATTGGTAATATATATGCTAGTGAAATTTTATATGATAGTAAAATATTTCCCTTTAAAATAGCTAGCAAAATAAATAAAAAGTCTTTTACCAAGTTGCTTAATTCTATAGAAAAAATTTTGGAGAAGGCTATTTCCAGCGGCGGTACAACAATAAAAGACTTTCAAAATATAGTAGGAGATTTGGGGTATTTTCAAAACAGTTTTAAAGTATATGGAAGAGAAGGATTGACTTGCTATAAATGTAAAAATTTGATAATTAAAATAAAAAGTAAGGGTAGGTCAACCTTTTTTTGTAGCAGTTGTCAAAAATAGATATGAAACTAGAAAATATAATTTTAAAAAAAAAAAATAAAGTAGCCATAATAGAGCTAAATAGACCCAAATCTTTGAATGCGTTATGCGATGAACTAATTAGAGAATTAAATATAGCTTTAGAATCTATAGAAAAAGATGATTCTATTAGTGTATTAATTTTAACCGGTTCTGAGAAAGCCTTTGCAGCAGGGGCTGACATTAGTGAAATGAATGACAAGGAATTTATTGATCTATTAAAAGATGATTTTATTCAACACTGGGAGAGATTAAGTAAATTTAAAAAGCCTGTAATTGCAGCTGTCTCAGGATATGCCCTAGGGGGAGGATGTGAAATAGCTATGATGTGTGATATTATTTATGCAGCTGATAATGCAAAATTTGGACAACCTGAAATTAAATTAGGAACTATACCAGCAGCAGGCGGTACGCAAAGATTAGCAAAGAACGTGGGAAAATCAAAAGCAATGGAAATGGTGTTAACAGGACAACTCATATCTGCAAATGATGCGAAGGAAATTGGGTTAGTTTCAAATATATTCCCTGTAGGGCAGTTGCTAAATAAAGCAATAGAGCTTGCTAATACAATTGCTAGTAACTCTTTACCAGTATTAATTATGGCAAAGGAAGCAGTTAATAGATCATATGAGGTATCTCTTGAAGAAGGAATGAAAAATGAAAGAGGTTTATTCAAAGCAACTTTTTCATTGAAAGATAGAAAAGAAGGGATGAAAGCTTTTCTGGAAAAAAGAAAAGCTAAGTTTGAGAATAAATAGTTGAAAATTAACTATTATTTCACTATCTTATATTATTTTGGAGAAAAATATGGCTAATACAAGTTCAGCTAAAAAACGAACAAGAGTTATTGAGCGCAAGACTAAAATTAGGGAAATGCAAAAAAGTAAAATAAAAAGCCTTATAAAAAGTGTCGAATCGTCAATTTCTAAAAAAGACCAGAAAACAGCTATGGAACAGTTAAAAATTATAGACCCTAAATTACAAGCGGCAGGAAATAAAAAAATTTTAACAAAAGCTAAAATATCTAGAATACAAAAAAGACTAAATTCTAGGGTTGCTGATATAGCAAAAAAATAATTTTAAAATTATCTTTTTAATATTCTGACTATCCTATATCGTAATATTATATTNAAAATTTATTACGAAAAAAATCGTTTAAAAGCGATAAGGGGGAAGACTTTGCCAAATTCAATGTATGTTCAACATCAACCAAAAGATGAGGAAAGAAATACTAANCATTGGGAAANTATTCATAATGAATTAAAGAATGANTTTGGNNTAGTTGCTTACAAAAGTTGGTTGATAGGATTAAAAATATACGGTTTTAAATCTAANGGAGACTTNTNTTTATCNCTGCCAACTGAATTTCTNAAAGATTGGGTAGTAAATCATTACAAAAAAAAAATAGAAAAACTCTGTAAACAATATTTTGAAAATGTTAAAAAAATTGATATTTTGGTAAATAAAAATTCTGACTTNGTTTCTTTNGAAAGCTTGCAAAGTATTGATAACTTTTCTGCAGAAAGCTCTTCACCTTTAGACCCTAGGTTTACATTTAAAAATTTTGTAGTTGGAAAGTCTAATGAATTAGCTTTTGCTGCGGCAAGAAGAGTTAGTGAGAACAATTTGGTCTCTTTCAACCCTTTGTTTTTATTTGGTGGTGTAGGACTAGGAAAGACGCATTTAATGCATGCCATAGCTTGGGATATAAAAGAAAGAGATCCAAAAAGAAAAGTTGTTTATTTGTCTGCAGAAAAGTTTATGTATGAATTTGTAAAATCTCTACGTTACAGGGATACNATGTCTTTTAAAGAAAANTTTAGGTCAGTGGATGTATTGATGATAGATGATATTCAATTCATTGCTGGCAAAGAAAGTACCCAAGAAGAATTTTTTCATACCTTTAACTCATTGGTGGGGCAATCTAAACAAATTATTATTAGCGGAGACAGAGCGCCTTCAGATCTAGATGGATTAGAGGAAAGGCTTAGATCAAGACTCAGTTTCGGACTTGTCGGAGAANTTCATAAAGCAGACTATGAATTAAGGCTANGTATTTTGCATACAAAAATAGAAGCTAGGAAAGACGTTGCTGTAGATGATGAAATTATTCAGTTTTTGGCTAAAAAAATTAGTTCTAACGTAAGAGAGCTTGAGGGAGCTTTAAGGAGATTAGTTGCTCATTCTGAATTGGTTAATAGACCTATAAACTTAGAAGTAGCAAAACAACTTTTACAGGACTTACTAAAAGTAAACGACAGAAAGGTTTCTGTTGAGGATATACAAAAAAAAGTAGCAGAATATTTTAATATAAGATTTAACGACATGATTTCTGTAAGAAGATCAAGGATTGTAGCTAGACCTAGACAAGTAGCNATGTACTTNTCAAAAACCTTTACTCCAAAATCNTTGCCTGAAATTGGNAGGATGTTTGGTGGNAGAGACCATACAACAGTTATGCACGCAATAAAAAAGGTTCAAGAACTATGNAAATACGATCCTTCTTTTGCTGAGCATATTAAAGTTTTGAANAAAACTTTAGAGTTATAATATTAAAAAATTAAAGTTTTTTAATTTGTAAAATTACTACATATAGTATTATAATGATAATTTAATACTTAGTTTATTAATATTTTAAAGAGTTACAAATATGAAAGCTAAAATAAATAAAAAAACTTTAGTACAGACTTTATCCCACTTGCACAGTGTAGTAGAAAAAAGAAATACTATACCAATATTAGCAAATGTACTAATTGAAGCTAAAGACAAAAGCTTAGTATTAGCAGCAACTGATATGGAAATTGCAGAGCTACAAAGCATATCTTGTGAAGTTTTGCAAGATGGGGCTATTACAACACCTGCACATATTTTATATGATATTGTTAGAAAGCTTCCTGACGAAGCTACAATAGAATTAGAGAGCGTGGAAGGTAAAAAGTTAGAAATTAAAACTGATAAAATTTCTTTCTCGTTAATGTGTCTTCCACCTAATGATTTTCCAGATATACATTCTGNTGAATACCCTGATGGTTTTGATATTGACACAGCAAGTTTAAGAAGATTAATAGATAAAACTCTTTTTTCAGTTTCGACGGAAGAAACTAGATATTACTTAAACGGTATTTATTTGCACTCTATTAAAGAAAACGAAAAAGAAGTTTTAAGAGCTGTAGCTACGGACGGCCACAGACTATCAAGATTGAGTGCTGCTCTACCAAAAAATGCAAATAATCTTGAAGGAGTCATTATCCCCAGAAAAACTGTAACAGAAATTAAAAAAATTATTGATAATCAAGACGGTCAAGTAAAAGTGCAAATTGCAAAAAATAAAATTAAGTTTTCTATAAATAATGTGATTGTCACATCAAAATTATTAGATGGCACCTTCCCTGATTATGAAAGGGTAATTCCCAGTAACAACACCAAAGAACTTATAGTCGATACTCATGAATTTATTGCTGCAGTTGATAGAGTTTCTACTTTATCTTCTGACAGAACCAGAGCAATAAAGTTTAAACTATCCAATAAAGTCTTAGAGATTACTGCAGAGAACCCTGACCAGGGAAGTGCTAAAGAAAATATAAGTGTTCACTATAGTGGAGAAAATTTAGAGATAGGTTTTAATTCAAAATATTTAATAGATATTGCTAGACAGATTACTGGCGCCAATATAAAGTTTATGCTATCAGATAAACTTTCACCCACCTTAATGTTTGATGAAGAAGATAATTTAGCACTTTATCTTTTAATGCCTATGCATATTTAGTTAATAATTATATTTGAATTAATGTTAGATAAAAATATATCTTTAAATAACTTTATAAATAGTTTATCTATTCAAAATTTTAGAAATCACGAAAATTTAGAAATTGTTACAAAAAAACCTTCAGTAGTAATTTATGGAAAAAATGGTGTAGGAAAAACTAGTATTTTAGAGGCTTTATCAATTTTTACTAATGGAAAAGGATTAAGAAATTCTAAATTAATAGAAATGATAAAAGTTAATGAGGATACGTTTTGTATCTCTTTGAATATTAAAATTGAAAAAAATATTTTTTTAGATTTATGTTCTACATACAGTAAAACAAAAAAAACAAGAAAAATTTATATTAATGGAAAAGAAAAAAAAAGTTTTAAGGACATAAAGAGAAGTTTTCCTATGTTGTGGATAACACCTTATGATGAAAAAATTTTTGGAGGACCTTCTGCCTCTAGAAGAAACTTTATAGATAGAATTGTTGCAAATTTTGATCTAAATCACACCACAAGAATTAACGAATACAACAAACTATTAAAACAAAGATCCAAAGTTCTTAAAGAAAATGAAGAAGATAAAGATTGGTTAAATGTAATAGAAGATCAGCTCTCAAAAATTGCTGTTTCAGTTTGTTCGTCAAGGTTAGATATAGTTTCAAGATTGATGAAGTTTTTAGAAAAAAAGTCAATTGGGTTTCCAAACTTACGTCTAGAATTTTTAGATTCAATAGAGAATAGATTATTAATTAAGCCAGCACTGGATATAGAGAAAGAATTAAAGCTGAACTATTTAAAATCTAGAAAAGTAGATGTTTTAATTGGAGGAAGTTTGTATGGGTGTCAAAAAACAGAATTATTTTGTTTTAATTATGAAAAAAATATGCCTGCAGACATGTGTTCTTCTGGAGAGCAAAAACTACTTCTTATCTCTATAATTATGGCATGCGCTAAAGCCTTAAAAGATAGCACTAATATATCTCCCATAATGCTTTTAGATGAAGTATTTACTCATTTAGATTCATCAAAAAAGAGGATATTATTTGACGAATTAATCGAATTAGGATCACAAATATGGATTACAACTACGGAAACTGATAATTTTTTAAAAAAATATGATAATGTGCAGTATTATGAATTAGAAAGAGAATGATAAATTAATGGTAAAAAAAGTTACAAAAAAAACTCAAGATTATAATGCTTCTTCAATTAAAGTTTTAAAAGGCTTGGAAGCTGTTAGAAAAAGACCTGGAATGTATATTGGTGATACAGATGATGGCTCAGGCTTGCATCACATGGTTTTTGAAGTAGTTGATAATTCCATAGATGAAGCGCTTGCAGGTCATTGCGACACTATAACTGTTATTTTAAATGAGGACGGATCTGTAAGCATAGAAGATAATGGAAGAGGTATACCAACAGATATGCATGAAGAGGGTATTTCGGCAGCAGAAGTCATAATGACTCGTTTGCACGCTGGTGGAAAGTTTGATGAAAACTCTTATAAAGTTTCAGGAGGTCTTCACGGCGTAGGGGTATCAGTTGTAAATGCACTCTCTGAGAAATTAGAACTAGAAATTTATAGAAATGGAAAATCTTATGAAATAGGGTTTGCTGATGGAGCTACTATTGCTCCATTAAAAGAAAAAGGAAAAAGTGAAGATAAAACAGGAACAAGGTTAACTTTTTGGGCTTCTAATAAAGTTTTTTCTCAAACAAATTATAACTTTGAAATATTAGAAAAAAGATTAAGAGAGCTAGGGTTTTTAAATTCAAATATAAAAATTCTACTTCAAGATAATAGAGCAACCCCAAATTTAAAAAAAACTTTCCACTATTCTGGAGGATTAGAAGAGTTTATTTTATGGCTTTCTAAAAACGCTCAGTCACTTAATTCCAAAGCAATAAATATTAAGGGTGAAAAAGATGGTATTAAATTAGAACTATCACTAAAATGGACTGATAGTTATCACGAAAATGTTAAATGCTACACTAATAATATTCCTCAAAGAGATGGAGGGACACATCTTGCAGGTTTGAGAGCTGCGCTTACAAGAGTTTTATCTAGATATGTAAAAGACAATAACAATAGTAAAAAAGAAAAGCTTACATTTTCTGGAGAGGATATGAGAGAGGGTCTATTTTCTATTTTATCTATAAAAGTGCCTGACCCAAAATTTTCCTCACAAACTAAAGATAAGTTAGTTTCATCAGAAGTTAGACAAGTAGTAGAGAGTATAGTAAATGAGCAATTATCTGACTGGATGGAAGAAAATCCATCAGATGCAAAAATAATATGTAAAAAAATTATTGATGCAGCTTCTGCTAGGGAAGCAGCTCGTAAAGCCAGAGACCTGTCTAGAAGAAAAAATGCTTTAGAAATATCTAGTTTACCGGGAAAACTAGCAGATTGTCAGGAGAAAGATGCTTCAAAATCAGAATTATTTTTAGTTGAAGGTGATAGTGCAGGAGGGTCAGCTAAGCAAGCAAGGAATAGACTCTTTCAGGCTATATTACCTCTAAGAGGTAAAATTTTAAATACTTGGGAGCCTAGAATATCTGCTGTGCTTGGTTCTAATGAAATTATGGCAATGATTTCGGCTATGGGAACTGGTATTGAGAAAGATTTTGATATTTCTAAACTTAGATACCACAAGATTATTATAATGACTGATGCTGATGTAGATGGATCTCATATAAGAACTTTAATACTTACATTTTTTCATAAACACATGAAAGAAATAATTAAATCAGGACATCTTTATGTGGCGCAACCTCCACTATTCAAAGTAAAAAGAGGAAAAAGTGAGGTTTACATTAAGGATGAATTAAAACTAGATAATTTTTTGATAGAAAGTTCAATAGATGATCTTACTATGTTTTATGGAAAAGGGCGTATAAAAGTATCAGGAAAGCCTCTTTTAAGCCTTATTATAAAAATTATTGACCATGCAAAACTTTTAATAAGCTTATCTAAAGATAATAGCATTTCATTAACACAATCGTTTTTTTTAAATGGTGGTTTTGGGTTAAAAAACTTTGATAATGCAAAAAAATTAGAAAAAGTCATAAATAAAACTATAGATCATTTAAATATAAATAATGAAAAAGACGAGAAGTGGAACTCTTCTTTTAATTCTGAAACAAAAGAATTATTTTTCATGCATACTAAAAATGAGATTAAAAAATCTTTTAAAATTGATGAATATTTTATAAATAGGAATGAAGCAAAAAAATTAGAAGCATCAAGCTCAGATATCATTGACATATTCATTGAAGGTGCATATTTAAATATTTCAGAAAAGGAATATTATTTAAATGGACCAGCAGAGCTTTTCAATGAAATTAATAGGTTTACTAGAAAAAGTTATAAAATACAAAGATATAAAGGGCTAGGTGAAATGAATCCGGACCAATTATGGGAAACCACATTAGACCCTGATGCTAGAACTTTATTGCAAGTACAATACAAAGATCTATGGGAGGCAGACGATTTATTTGGAAAGCTAATGGGCAATAATGTTGAGGCCAGAAGAAACTTTATTCAAAAGTTTGCTTTGGAGGCAGAAATAGATTCTTAAACTATATTTATGCAGTTCTTAAAAAAAGTTTCTAGTATTTTAATTTTTTTTATTTTTTTCTGGGTAGTATATTGTATTATGACTCTTCCAAATTTAGATGGGTTAGGCAATAAAACTAGAAAACCATCAATAAGTGTTATAGATAAAGAAAATATTTTAGTAGGATCATTAGGTGATGTTTATGGTGGATTAATTTCCTCAGAAAATATTCCCAAGAACTTGATCAATGCAGTCGTTGTTTTAGAAGACAAGAGATTTTTTGAACATTATGGTATAGACCTTAAAGGTTTGAGTAGAGCTGTATTACAAAACCTAAAAGAAATGAAATATAGTCAGGGAGCTTCAACTATAACACAGCAGCTATCAAAGCTTATATTTTTAAATACTGAAAAGACTCTTTCTAGAAAATTAAGAGAATTAATAATCTCTTTTTATCTTGAATACAAATTTACAAAAGTTGAAATTCTTTCTATGTACTTGAACAGAGCATATTTTGGGTCAGGACAGTATGGTATAAAGGCTGCATCAAAAAGATACTTCTCAAAAAAACCAGAAGCTTTATCTATTGCAGAGGCTGCAATTCTAGCAGGCAGTCTAAAAGCACCTAGTAAACTTTCTTTGATATCAAATAAAGAGGCAAGTATTTCAAGAGCAAAGGTAGTTTTAAAACTTCTAGAAAAAAATAAATTAATTTCCAATAAGCAAAAAAGTAGTGCAAACCTTGAACTAAAAAATATTAAAAATCTTAAATTTTATTCAAATAATGGTGTAAGGTATTTTATAGATTGGATCCACTCAATAACGCCTGAAGAAGTTTT
>NHEU02000052.1 GCA_002171495.2 Alphaproteobacteria bacterium TMED93 | reverse complement strand
AACAGAAAATGTTCGAAGACCTTTTCTTCCATTTCTTCCATAAGAACTAAACCATTTTCCTCCCTTTTCATATATTTCTCTAATCCAGTAAACTGTTTCAACGTTATGCACTAACGTAGGCCTTCCAAACAAGCCAACTTCTGCAACGTAAGGAGGTCTATTTCTGGGAAGCCCTCTTTTTCCTTCAATAGACTCTATAAGAGCAGACTCTTCTCCACAAATATATGCCCCTGCCCCTCTTCTAATTTCTAGAAAGTTTTTTTCGACTATATTTTTATCTTCTAGAATTTTCACTTGCTGTTCTATTAGTTTTATAAGACCATAATATTCGTCTCTTATGTAGAGGTAACACTTTTGAGCATCTACTAATTTTGCTGCAACCAGAGTGCCTTCTAAAAATCTATGAGGATCTTTGTTTAAATAATATCTATCTTTAAAAGTTCCAGGTTCTCCTTCATCTGCATTAATACACATTAATCTTGGACCTTTGTAAGATTTAACAAACTGCCATTTTTTAAAGGCAGGGAAACCTGCACCTCCTAATCCTCTTAATCCTGACTCAGAAAATATTTCTATCATATTATCAAAACTTACATCGCCATTTAAAATTTTTTTAAATAATTGGTACCCACCTTTGGATACATACTCTTCAAAAGAAATAAATTTGTTATTATTGTATGAAAAGTTTTTTTCAGATATTGCTTTCAATACTTTTGAATTATCAGCATTTAAAATATGGTTATGGTTTACTTCTACTACAGGAGCATAGTTACATCTTCCCATACATGGAGCTTTTTCAACTCTAAAATTTTTATATTTGAGTTTAATGTTATGGTAGAGTTTCTCTGATTCATTCATTGCGCAGGTTATACTGTCACATACCTTTATAGTAACATCCGGTACAGAAATATTGTCTTCATCCATAATATGAAAATGAGCATAAAAACTTGCTACCTCATATATCTCAGACATACTAAGTTTCATCAATTCTGATAACGCTCTCATGTGTTTAGGAAATAAAGCATTGTATTTGTCGTTAAATAAATGCAAATACTCTATTAACATATCTTTTTTTAAAGGTAAAAAACTACTAAGTAATTCTTGAGCCTCTATTAAAGAGGTTTTATCTACTTGTCTTCCTTTGTTAAAAAAAACTTTTTTTCTTCTTCCTGGAGCTCTTTTATTTAAAGTTTGCATTTATACAATATACCCATAAAATTATTATATTTACATATGATGAAAAATATTAAAAGTGTTTTACAGTTTTTTTTTCATAACTTATACACATTATATAGGATTTTTGGAATAAAATTCTTTAAATTGTTTTTTTTTTGAAAATATTTGAAATTTTTTTAAAATGTCGTTTTTTTAAATATAAATTATAAAATAGTATTAATAATT
The DNA here is from genome assembly GCA_002171495.2 of Alphaproteobacteria bacterium TMED93. GTDB lineage: Bacteria > Pseudomonadota > Alphaproteobacteria > TMED109 > TMED109 > JAYYAX01. The sequence goes on along the minus strand of NHEU02000052.1, from coordinate 41,591 downwards.
GACTAATATAATAGGCATATCAGGTTGGAGTGGTTCTGGAAAAACTAAGTTAATAACAAATTTAATAAAATTTTTTAAGGATAACTATAGTTTAAAGGTATGTGCATTAAAACATGCTCATCATACATTTGAGTTAGACCAAAAAGGAAAAGACTCTCAAAAAATGTTTGAAGCAGGAGCTAATAGAGTGATCATAGCATCCTCAAAACAATGGGCAATAATAAATAGAATAGATAACGAAGAACCTCCTTTAGAAGAGTTATTAAGACATTCAAAAGATAATATTGATATAATATTAGTTGAAGGATGGAAGTTTAGCAAAATAAAAAAAATTGAAGTTTACAGAAAAGTCTTAAAAAAAGACATGTTATCAAGTCAAGATAAAAGCTTTATAGCAATAGCTACAGACGAAAAAAAATTAAGTATTAAAGCAAAAATACCAATTCTAAATATTAATGATACAAAACAGATAGGTAATTTTATATTAAAAAATTTAAATATTTATAATGTATAAATTCAATCAAATAGAAAAATTAATACAGAATAATATTAGTTTAATAAAACAAACTGAGATAATCAAAATCAAAGATGCTAAAGATAGATATTTAGCTGAGAGTATATATTCGAAAATTGACATACCTCCAAATAATAATGCTGCAGTAGATGGTTATTTGTTTAATTATAAAAGCTTAATATCAGATCCATTAAAAAAATATCAAGTTGTATCAGAAGTTCATGCAGGAGAAGAAAATATAAAAGTTTATTCTTCTAAAAGTGTCGTAAAAATTTCCACAGGAGCTTATCTTCCTAAAAATTTTGATACACTAATTATGGAAGAAGACTTTAATGTAAAAGACAAAATAATATCCTTAAAAAAAATAGCTATTAAAAAATGGATGAATATAAGAAAAAAAGGTGAAGATATAAAAAAAAAGCAGAAAGTATTTTCATCAGGTCATTTTTTAAGACCACAAGACATTGGAATGTTGTCTTCTTTAGGCTACAAAGAAGTTAAAGTAGTCAGAAAAATTAAAGTAGGAATCTTATCCAATGGGAATGAACTTTTAGAACCTGGAAAGAAAAAGTCTACAAAAAAAATATATGATAGTAATAGGTATATACTTAATTCTTTTCTAGATAAAAAAAGTATAACTGTGATTGACTATGGAATAGTTAAGGATGACTTCCATAAAATTGAAGAAAAGATTAAGGTTTTAAAAAATAAATGCGATACAATTCTAATATCAGGTGGAGCATCTGCTGGAAGCAAAGATTATGTAGTAAAAATTATAAAAAAAATTGGGGTTTTAAAGTTTTGGAAAGTCTCTATTAAACCAGGCAGGCCTTTTGGCTTTGGAATTTTAAAAGGAAGAAAGCCTATTTTAATACTGCCGGGAAATCCGGTAGCGTGTTTTGTTATCTTTTTTCTTTTTGGTAAAATTGTTTTAAATTATTTACAATCAGAGACAATTTTTAAATTAAATTATTTCCTTGTAAAATCTAATTTTTCAATGAAAAAAAAGCTTGGAAGAGAAGAGTTTTTAAGAGGAAGATTAGTTATTAGAAATGGAATTATGTATGTTGATAAATATAGAAAACAAGGTGCAGGTATCTTGAACTCATTGGTATGGAGCAATGGATTAATTAGACTAAAAAGCAATGAAACTTTTATTAAAAAAAATAGCATGCTTGAATTTTATCCTTTTGATAGGTAGAAAATGAGTGATTTTGATTATAGAGGTCTAAAATGTCCTATTCCAGTTATTAAGGCTTTTAAGGAAATCAAAAAAAATCCTAAAGAAAAAAGTTATAATTTCAAATGTGATGACGAGACAGCTCCAAAAGACTTCAAAGATCTTTGTGATAATACTGGCTTAAAACTATCTAAAATAATTAAAGAAGAATCTTATTATTTAATAGTAATTGAAAGGCCCTAGTTTTCAAAAGTAGCAATAATATTGGTTCCTCCTCCTGATATAGAACCTTGTAATGCTGTAGATAATACAGTTATAGTAAAAGTATTAACTGAAGGTACAGTAGATATGATGTGTCTAGAGTTTAATTCACTAGCAGCAATTCCATCAACAGAAGAAGATACATTGCTCAATGTAACATATTGACCTGGAATTCCACCATGCGTACTAGGAGTAGTAATTTCTATAATTTTTGAACCTGAAGAAGATGTCCTAATAGGATTAGTGCTTAGGGATAAAATACTTCTAACGTTAGCGCTGTTTTCATTTCCATTAATTTCATTATTATTACCTAAGTTTGAAATAATCTGAGGAGATCTTAAAGCTTCCGCTTCAGCTCTTGCCTTAATTCTTTTTGTTTTTTCAGTTTCAATTCTTGATGCAAGTCTAGCTGCACTTTTTAAATCTCCGCTTTTTATCATTTCATATATAATTTCATCAGCTTTATTTGTAGAGATATATGTTGTATTATTATCAGGTATGTTTTGAGAATAAGAATTCTTATAAACTTCAATGTTTTTAATATTCTCCCTACACATTGTTAATATCTTGTTTAATTCTATATTTACCTTTACAGCATCTTTAATGCACAAATTAATATTTTCAGAACTCAATGACTTCAGAACAAAAAAAAGCAGCAAAGCTCCTATTAGTTTAATCACTTAAAACCTCATTTTTCAAACTTTTAATATTACAATTATATATTTTTCAATAGATTTTTCAAATTACTTTTATTTATTTAAAAATATTCAAGACCTGAAAGAATTATTTTTAAAATTTAAGTTTTAAAAAAAAAAGAAATCTTTGCTTTATTTTTTATGATCGTTGGTGAGCCCGCTGGGATTCGAACCCAGGACCCCTCGCTTAAAAGGCGAATGCTCTACCGCTGAGCTACGGGCTCTTGTAAATTAATATCTATATTATTATTTTAATATTATTTCAAGCTAAAGTTTCAAATTATCTAAATTTCCGTTAATAATTGCTTCTCTTATACTTTTCATTATTTTCTTGTAATAAAATAAATTATGTTGTGTTAAAAAAACGCTTCCCAATATTTCTGAGGATTTCACTAAATGATGCAAATATGCTCTAGAATAATTTAAACAAATCTCGCAAGAGCAATTATTGTCTAGAGGGCTATTATCCTTACTATATTTAGCATTTTTAATTTTAATCATACCATCAGTTGTAAAGGCTAAACCTGTTCTGCCAGATCTTGTAGGTAAAACACAATCAAACATATCTACACCATTCTTTACTGCTTCTAAAATATCTGATGGATAGCCTACTCCCATTAAATACCTTGGTTTCTCTGTAGGAAGGTTAGACGTACAATAATCAGTGATGGAAGACATTAGTTTTAGTCCTTCACCCACTGCTAGTCCTCCTATTGCATATCCATCAAAGTCTAAGCTAGAAAGATCTTCTATAGATTTTTTTCTTAACTCTTTATACATGCCTCCTTGAACTATAGAAAAAATTCCATAACCACTTTTTTTTTTATAAGCATTTAAAGATCTTTTAGTCCATTTAGAAGACCTCTTTAAAGAAATCTCTGTATCAGAATATGAAAATGGATAAGGAACACACTCATCAAATGTCATTGTAATTGTAGAGTCTAGACATTTTTGAACTTCAATAGATTTTTCAGCATTTAATCTTACTAAAGATCCATCTAAATGAGACCTGAAAGTAACACCCTCATCATCAACCTTAACATTTTTTCCTAAAGACATAATTTGAAAACCTCCTGAATCGGTTAGTATGCTTTTATTCCATGACATAAATTTATTAAGACTACCAAATTTATTTATTACCTCCATGCCAGGCCTTAACATTAAATGATAAGTATTTGCTAATATTAATTCAAAATTATATTTTTTTAGTATTTCTTTAGAGATACCTTTTACAGTACCTAACGTTCCTACTGGCATGAAAACAGGTGTTTCTATTTTTCCATATTTTGTATATAAAATACCAGCTCTAGCTTTTCTAAAAGTACTATTTATTTTAAATTTCATTTTAATCTGTTAATTATCATTCCATCACCATAACTATAAAACCTCATTCTATTCTCTATTGCCTTTCTGTAATATTGGAATACATTTTTTTTTCCTCCAAAAGCTGAGACTAATAGCAATAAACTAGATTTAGGCAGGTGAAAATTCGTAATAAGTTTATCAACAACATTAAACTTAAAGCCAGGATATATAAAAAGCTCACTTTGTTCATTATAGTAACTAATTTTAGAGTACTTAGCATAGCAATCTTCTAATAGCCTTAAAACTGTAGTTCCTACAGCCACTATATTTTTTTTATTATTTATTGAATTATTTATTTTTAGTGCATTTTGATTACTTATATATCCTTTTTCTTTATGTAATTTATTCATTTCAATAACTTCATTTTCTAATGGTAAAAAAGTACCTGCGCCAACATGCAAAGTTACTTCAATAATATCTATTTTTTTTTTTTTTTATATTTGTTAGTAATAAATCATCAAAATGCAAACTTGCTGTAGGGCTTGCATATGCTCCAATATTTTTTGAAAAAATACTTTGATAATTTTTTTCATTTTGTTTTTTAGTATTAATAGATTTTATGTAGGGAGGAATAGGAAGTTCTCCAAAATTATACAAAAAATTTAAAAAATCTTTTTGCTTCATATTGAATAACAATTCAACATGTGCTTTTTTTTTTACTAGTACTTTAGCAAACAATGTATCTGAAAAACTAATTACATCTCCTGCCTTCAATATTTTTGCAGGTTTTGCAAATGCTATCCAACTATTTTTAGAAATTTTAGTATGAAGAGTAATTTTTATAGTTTTATTATTTATTTTTCCATAGATTATTGCTGGAATTACTTTAGTATTATTTATAATTAAAACATCATTNCTATCTAAATAGTCGTGTAATTTAAAAAAGTAAGAAATTTTTTTTTTTTTCTGCAATAAAAATTTTTGAAGCAGATCTAGGGGAAGCTGGTTTATGAGCAATTAATTCTTTAGGTAAGACATAATTAAAGTCATTTAGATTCATAAAACTTAATTAATTTTTGATTTTTTTTAATTCTATCAAAACATTTTTAGGTATAAACGATTTTACTTCGCCTTTTAAAAAATATATTTCTTTCACGAACCTTGAGGAAATAAATTGATGTTTTTCACTAGCCATTAAAAACACGGTCTCTATTTCTGAGTTCAACCTTGCATTCATGCCTGTCATTTGAAATTCATAATCAAAATCTGACACTGCTCTCAAACCTCTGACTATTAAATTTGCATTTATAGATTTTGCAAAATTCATTAATAGTCCATCAAAAATAACTACTTTAAAACTTTTTTTGTTATATTTGCTTTTATTTATTTCATGAAGAATAAGTTTTTTTCTTTTTTCCATTGAAAATAAATTTTCTTTTTTNTGATTTTTTGCTACTCCAANTACTAATTCATCAACTAGCTTGTGAGCTCTGAAAATTATATCTAAATGGCCATTCGTTACAGGATCAAAAGAACCAGGATAAAGTCCAATTCTTTTTTTTTTCATTTCTTATTCAACTTCATTCTTTTTAACTATTGTTACAGAAACAACTTTTTCTGTCTTCTCTGTATTTAATAATGTTACCCCTTGAGTAACCCTTCCAACAATTCTTATCCCTTTTACCCCTAGTCTAATCAATTTTCCTCTATTTGTAACCATAATAACTTCTTCGTCATTTTGTACTGGAAAAGAAGCTACAACTCCTCCATTTCTTTCTGAAGTTTCAATATTAATAATTCCCTGCCCACCTCTTTTAGTTTTTCTATACTCATATGAAGAAGTTCTTTTTCCAAAACCATTCTCAGTTACTGATAATAAAAACTCCTCTTTTTCAGCTAGACTATCAATCCTATCTTTCTTTAAATCAGATTTTTTTGCTTCATTTCTTCGAAGTGAATTAGCATACTTTAAATACTCTTCTCTTTCATCAGTGCTTATATCAACAGAGTTAACGATAGAAGCCGATATAATTCTATCATTATTTTGAAGTTTTATGCCTCTTACTCCCATCGAAGTTCTTCCACTAAAGACTCTTACATCATTTACATTAAATCTTACACACTTTCCTTTTGAGGTTGACAATATAATATCATTATTTTCTCCAGCNAATAATACTTCTATTAATTTATCATTATTTTCTAGCTTCATNGCTCTTTTACCATTAGCTTTAATATTTAAAAAGTCACTTACTTTATTTCTTCGTACATTTCCGAATTTAGTAACAAATAACAAGGTTTTTTTACTTTCTTGATTAGGCAAAACCAACATGGCTGTGGTCAACTCATTCTCAGATAATGGTATAATGTTTACTAATGGCCTACCTTTTGACTGTGGGGATCCTTTAGGTAATTTATAAACTTTCTTTTGATGAACTATACCTTTATTTGTAAAAAATAAAACTATATCATGACTATTTATTGTTAAAACCTTTTCTACAAAATCATCATCCTTGGTAGCCATTCCTGCTCTACCTTTTCCTCCTCTTTTTTGTGACCTATACGTATCTACAGGAACAGTTTTTACATACCCTGATTTAGTAAGTGTTAAAACAACATCTTCTTTTTCAATAAGATCATCTAAGTTTTTTTCTTCATAATTCTCTATTATCTTTGTTCTTCTTTCTACAGCATAATTATCTCTAATTTCCTCTAATTCTTTCTTTATNATATTTTTAATTTTNGTTTGAGACGATAAAATTGACAAATATTCAGCAATTTTCTTTGACTCTTCTAAAAGATCTTTTTCAACTTTTTCTCTTTCTAGACCAGTTAACCTTTGAAGCCTTAACTCTAGTATAGCTTTAGCTTGCTCAGAAGTTAAATAATCAAACTTAGTAATTATTTCTGATAATCTTTTATCAATATTCTTCTTTAATAAATTTGCTAAGTTTTTTGCATTCCATTTTCTTTCCAATATTTTTTTGTTTGCTTCATTTGTATCCTTTGATTTTTTTATAAGTTCAATCATTTCATCTATATTTTCTATAGCAACAGCTAAACCAAGAAGAATATGTTCCTTTTCTTTTGCCTTTACTAAATCAAAAGTTGTTCGTTTTATGATTACTTCTATTCTATATTCTATAAAAGTTTCAAGAATTTCTCGTGTACCTAACTGAGTAGGCATACCACTTTTAAGAGCTAAAACATTGGCACCAAAACTAGTCTGTAGAGATGTAAATTTGTGAAGTTGATTTAATACAACCTCAGGAGTAGCATCTCTTTTAAGTTCTATAACAACTCTAACGCCATCCTTGTCTGATTCATCTCTTAAATCTGATATTCCTTCTATTTTTTTTGCTCTTACACAATCTGCTATCTGTTCTACAAGTCTCGATTTATTGATTTGATAAGGTATTTCTTTTATTACNATTGCTGCTCTATCTTTAGCAGTATTTTCTATATTAGTAACACCTCTTAAAACAATTGATCCTCTACCGTTCTCAAATGCTGTTTGTATTCCATTTCCTCCTATAATAAGACCACCAGTAGGAAAATCAGGGCCAAGAATTATTTCTCTTATACTGCTATCTTCAGCTTTAGGGTTGTCTAATAACAAAATACAAGCATTTACGATTTCTCCAAGATTGTGAGGAGGAATATTTGTTGCCATACCTACAGCAATACCTCCTGAACCATTTACTAAGAGATTTGGGTATCTAGCAGGAAGCACTTCTGGTTCTAGCAGAGTAGTATCATAATTATCTACAAAATTTACGGTATCTTTATCTATATCTTCTAGTAAAGTACTTGCAACCTTCCCTAACCTTGTTTCAGTGTATCTCATTGCTGCAGGGGGATCTCCATCCATTGAACCAAAGTTTCCTTGTCCNTCTAATAAAGGTAAACTCATAGAAAAATTTTGTGCTAATCTGACCATTGCTTCATATATTGCACTATCTCCATGGGGGTGAAATTTACCCATTACTTCTCCAACTATTCTAGCAGATTTTCGATGAGGTTTATTAGCATCATAACCACCGTCATACATGCTATAAAGTATTCTTCTATGTACTGGTTTCAATCCATCTCTGATATCTGGCAACGCACGACTTACAATAACACTCATTGCGTAGTCCAAATAAGATTTTTTCATTTCATCTTCGATAACTACTTTATCTAGAAATTCTCTACCTGAGTTTTCTTTTAATTTTTCTTGATCTTCTGAATTATTATTATTATCTTCTGACAATTTTAATCTCTATAATAATTTTTAATCTTTTTAAAAAGGAATATCATCATCAAGANTTTCAATGTTTTTAGGAGTTTCCGATTTAGAACCTTTATTAAAATCCTGAGGTGTCCCGCTTTGGTTTTCTATATCTTTAAAAGATCCATTATCATTAGTTCTATCTAATAATAATAATTCTCCCCTATAATTTTGTAAAACCACCTCTGTAGTATATTTATCTGTTCCGTTACTATCTTGCCATTTTCTGGTTTGAAGTTGCCCTTCTAAATAAATTTTTGAACCCTTTTTTACATATTTTTCAGCAATATCTGCTAAAATAGGATTAAAAATTACTACTCTATGCCATTCAGTGTTTGNTTTCATATCACCTGTCTCTTTATCTTTCCATCTCTCACTNGTAGCTAAAGACAAATTAACTACCTTGTTGCCGTTCTGAAAAGTCTTAACTTCAGGCTCATTTCCTATGTTTCCAACTAAGGTAACTTTGTTTATACTATATGCCATAAACATTTTATACCAGATTGATAATATATTTACTATATTATTTTAATAAAAATAACTATGTTTCNAAAATATTATGAAAGATAAAATTATAATAAAAGGCGCNAGGGAAAATAATNTAAAAAATATCTCTATTGAAATTCCAAAAAATAAAATAGTTGTNATAACAGGTGTTTCTGGTAGTGGAAAATCAACTTTAGCATTTGAAACTATTTATGCTGAAGGCCAAAGGAAATATGTTGAAAGTCTTTCAGCATATGCTAGACAATTTTTACAAATTATGAACAAACCTGACTTGGATAGCATCGAAGGATTGTCCCCAGCTATTGCTATTGACCAAAAAACTGTATCAAAAAATCCTCGATCAACTGTAGGTACAGTTACAGAAGTTTATGATTATATTAGATTGCTTTATGCCAGAATTGGCGTGCCCTTCTCTCCAGCCACGGGCAAACCTATAACAAAACAAACCTCCTCAGAAATAGTTAAAAAAATTAAGAAATACCCAAAAAATAAAAAAATTTTCATATTATCTCCCATTGTAAGATCTAAAAAAGGAGAGTTTAAAAAAGAGTTAATTGATTTGAGAAAAAAAGGCTTTCAAAGATTATTTATTAATAAAAAATTATATGAACTTGATAATATACCAACTCTTAATAAAAACTATAAATATGATATAGACCTAGTCATAGATAGACTGATAACGGGAGATGACCTATCAAATAGATTAGCAGATAGTGTTGAGTTAGCTTTAAGTTTATCAAACGGAATTGTTTATGTTTTAGATGTAGATAATAATAATAGAGAAGTATTTTCTGCAAATTTTTCTTGTCCAGTTTCAGGCTTCACTATAGAAGAAATTGAACCTAGGATTTTTTCATTTAATAGTCCTTTTGGTGCATGTCAAAATTGCGAAGGACTAGGAGAAAAAAACTTTTTCGACCCAGAACTATTAATTCCAAATAAAAANCTTTCTATTATTGAAGGAGCAATTTTNCCTTGGAAAAAAGGAATAAATAATTACTATTTCAGGGTTTTAAATAAAATTATGGAACATACAGATTTAGACTTAAATATTCCTTTTGAAGATAATAGTGAAAAGGATATCAAGATATTACTTTATGGATCTGATGAAATTTTTATAGAGGAAAGAAGGTTTAGTAGATTTGGAAAAAGGAAATATAAACCGTTTAATGGAATAATAGATTTATTTGAGCAACAATATAAATATATTAAAGAATCATGGATGAAAGATGANTACGATAAATATATTTCTTCTAAAATATGTAAAGATTGTAATGGAATGAGATTAAATAAAACATCTCTTAGCATAAAAATAAACAATGAAAGCATAGGAATAATTACAAATCTATCAATTGATTCCCTATTGAAATGGGTAAAGAGTTTAGAAGAAAAATTGTCTGGCAATGACAAATTAATTGCTAAATCTATTCTTAGAGAAATTGATAATCGTCTTACTTTTTTATGCGATGTAGGACTAGATTATTTATCGTTATCTAGATCATCATCTACTTTATCTGGAGGCGAAAGCCAAAGGATAAGGTTAGCCTCTCAGATTGGTTCTGGGTTAACAGGAGTTTTGTATGTATTAGATGAACCTTCCATTGGACTACATCAAAAGGACAATACCAGATTGCTAAGTACTTTAACGAAACTTAAAAAACTAAATAACTCAGTTATAGTTGTAGAGCATGATGAAGATGCGATTAAATCAGCGGATCATATAATAGACATAGGACCCAATGCTGGACTATATGGAGGAGAAATAGTTGCACAAGGAAAATTTAANGAAATTATAAATAATAGTAGAAGTCTTACTGCTCTNTACCTTTCNAAAAGAAAAAAAATTTTGGTGCCAGAAAAAAGAAGAGTACTTAATAGTAAAAAAAAAATATCTTTTAAAAAAGTTTCTACTAATAATCTTAAAAATATTAATTTAGATTTACCATTGGGATTATTTTGCTGTATCTCTGGTGTTTCTGGTAGTGGAAAATCTAGTTTAATTATAGATACTCTCTATCCTGCTTTGTCTAATTTAGTTAATAAATCTAAATTAAAAGAAGGAAAATATAAAAANCTTTTGGGCGCTCATTTTATTGACAAGGTAGTTAATATAACTCAATCTCCTATTGGAAGAACACCAAGATCAAACCCAGTTACCTACACTGGTGCTTTTACACCTATTAGAGAATGGTTTGCACTCTTGCCTGAGTCTAAAGAAAGAGGATATAAATCTGGAAGATTTTCCTTTAACGTAAAAGGAGGAAGGTGTGAAGCATGTGGAGGGGATGGGTTAAAAAAAGTAGAAATGCATTTTCTTTCTGATGTTTATGTTAAATGCGAAGAATGCGAAGGAAAGAGATTTAATACTGAAACCCTAGAAGTTAAATATAAAAATAATAGTATTTCCGATGTATTACAACTTTCTGTAGATGAGGCTAGAAAACTTTTTCAAGCTATTCCGTCTATAGCAAATAAATTAGAAATGCTAAGCAGAGTTGGTTTAGGATACATAAAAATTGGGCAATCTGCCACAACATTGTCAGGAGGCGAAGCTCAAAGAATTAAAATTGCCAAAGAGTTATCAAAAAAACCTACTGGTAAAACTCTTTATATACTTGATGAACCTACCACTGGATTACATTTTGAAGATGTAAATAAATTAACAAGCATACTTCAGGAACTAACTGACAATGGAAATACAGTTATTGTGATTGAGCATAACCTAGACGTTCTTAAATGTTGTGATTGGATAATTGATTTGGGACCTGATGGAGGAGATAAAGGTGGNTATATAATTTCTCAAGGTCCTCCAGAAAAAATAGCAAATAATAACGTAGGTTATACTTCAGTCTATTTAAAAAAAAGTTTAAGTTTCTAATTCTAAAAATGCTAAAATTTTTTTTCCCTGCGACAAAAGAATATTATATGTTTTGAAGGCAGAGATACTTCTCATAGCCTCATATGGTATATTATTGTTAATTACAAACTCATGAATTTTTAAAGGTATTTTTTGTGTTGTGTTTCCAGTACCAAAAAGTATAAAGTTATAATCAATTTTATTAAGCTGTTTAATTTTATTATGAAAGACGCTTACATTTAATAAANTTTTAACATCCTTACAATCATCTACAGTAGAGCCCAACAATATAACTCTANCAAAGTATTTTTTTTCTTTTATAACTATATAATTTTTACTATAAGATGAAATAAAATAGTCATTAGATAAATTTTCAAACTCTATTTGCAAATTTACTTAATCCTCTTTATTTTCACTTCTCTTTATATTTAAAAAAACTAAAACTGGTGTTGCTATAAGTATAGAAGAATAAGTCCCAATTATTATTCCCCATATCATTGCAAAACTAAAGTCCTTTATAATATTTCCACCAAANATAAATAATGCCAATAATGCTAAAATTGTTGTAGCTGTTGTATTAATAGTTCTTGATAATGTTTCATTAACTGACTTATTAAGTAATGTAATTATACTTATCTTTCTAAATTTTTTTAAGTTTTCTCTTATTCTATCATATACAACAACAGTATCATTCATAGAATAACCTATGATTAGCAGAATTGCCGCAACGGTAGCTAAATTAAATTCTAAAGATGATATAGAGAACATTCCTACTGTTAAAACTATATCGTGAATTAGAGCAACAACTGCTCCTATTGCAAAAGGAAGTTCAAATCNAAACCAAATGTATACTAACATCGCTCCAATTGCAATTATGATTGAAAAAATCCCTGCTTTAATTAATTCCTTACTAACTGTTGGTCCAACATACTCAACCCTTCTATAGTCAACATTTGAATATTCTTTATTTAAATTTTTTTTAATTTCTGAAATTAACTTTTGATTGGNACCCTGTGCTGATGAATTAGTTTCAACTTTAATTAAATAGTTGTTTTTAGAATTATCTAAACTTTGAATAGAAAAGTCTCCTGTAACTATTTGACTTAGTTTTGTTCTTATTTGTACTATTTCTATATCTTNATTAAAAGATGTCTCTATTAAAAGTCCTCCTTTAAAGTCAATTCCAAAGTTAAGTCCTTTAATTATCATGAAAACTATAGATATAATTGATAATAAACCAGAAGTTAAAAAGAAAAAGTTTCTGTTTCCTGTAAAGTTTAAATTAGGAGTTTTTTTTATAAATCTAATTAGCATATTAAAGTTTTAGCTCTCTTTCCTTGTTTTGAATGTAAAAATAGTTGATTAAAAGTCTACTTATAACCATGGTACAGATAATAGTACTGAAAACTCCTAATCCTAATGTAATTGAGAATCCTCTAATGGGCCCTGANCCCATGAAAAAAAGAATTANNGCTGCAATTAAAGTAGTTACATTNGCATCTAATATTGCTCTAAAAGCTTGGGAAAAACCTGTTTCGATAGAACTTATTTTTGACCTTCCTAATAACTGCTCTTCTCTTATTCTTTCAAAAATCAGAACATTTGCATCAACAGCCATTCCAACTGTTAAAGCAATTCCTGCAATTCCAGGCAATGTTAAGGTTGCTTCTAAAAGAACTAACCAAGAAACTAGAAATAGTATATTTATAATTAATACAGTATTTGCAATAAAAGCTACTTTTCCATAAATTAAGAACATGTAAACTAAAACTAATCCAAAAGCTATAATTAAAGATATTGAACCAGCTTTAATAGAATCTTTTCCTAAACTAGGCCCTACAGTTCTTTCCTCNGCTATACTTATTGGAGCAGGCAANGAACCAGCTCTCAGTAATATAGCTAAATCATTTGCAGTTTCAAAAGTAAAGTTGCCTGATATTTGTGCATTGCCAGTAGGAATAGGTTCTTGTATTACAGGCGCTGAAATAACTTTATTATCTAATACTATAGCAAACCTCTTTCCTACATTTTTATTAGTTAAATCTGCAAATTTTCTGGCACCTATGCTATCAAATCTCAGAGATACTATGGGTCTATTAAACTGATCTACAGAAGCACTAGCATCTACTAAATTATCACCACTTACTCCAACTCTTTTTTTTATTACATAACTAATCTCCATATCTGAATGTTCAACAACTTCTGAACCTACAAAATATTTCTTTTGATTAATCAATTGCATATTTTTTTCATCTACTAATCTAAAATTCATTTTTGCTGTTTTTCCTAATAATGATTTAATTCTATCAGGATCTTTTAAACCAGGAAGCTGAACTAAAATTCTTTGATTTCCNTGAATTTGTATAATTGGCTCATTAGTTCCTACTTCATCAATTCTTTTTCTAATTATTTCTAAAGACTGAAGCATAAGTGAACTATTAAACTCTTTAATATAGTCCTCTTTAAATGTTGCCTCTATTAATAAACCATCTTTTTTTATATCGAATGAAGTGAATTCTTTAGTTAATTTTAAAGCTTCCTCAAAACTAGCTTTATCTTTTAAAGAAATTACTATTTTATTAGAAATTTGAGAAATATTATCAAAGGCAAGATTGTTTTGCTCTAATTTAATTCTTATGTCCTCATTAAAGTTCTGCAGTTTTTCATTAAGCGCAGCCTCAGTTTCAACCTGCAAAAGNAGTTGAGAGCCACCTTGAAGATCTAAGCCCAAGCGTATAGATTTTGCTTCATAAAGTTTAGGAAACACTTTATACTCTTGAAATAAAGCCGGAATAGCATAATAAATACTAAAAAAAAGTATAAACAACGTTACTAACAATTTAGTATTTAATTTTCTCATATTTAAAATTTAATTCTTTGTTGGATTGTCAACTATGACTTCAGTAATTGTATCTCTTTTAATCTTTACGTTTACACCCTCTGATATTGAAACAGTAATATAATTNTTGTCATCAACTTTCACTATTTTTGCCAGNATNCCTCCTGAAGAAATCACTTGNTTGCCTACNTTTAGATTAGTTACCATTTCCNTATGTTGTTTCACTCTTTTCTGTTGAGGCCTTATTAACAAAAAATAAAATACTACAAAAATTAAAATCAAAGGTAAAAGTTGAATTATAAAACTTTGTCCCCCAGCTGCCTGNGNTGNTTGTGCATANGCTAAATTTATTACCATGCTTTAACTCCTTAACTATTAGCCATTATCTTGCATTTTAATCTAGTTCAGATATTCTTATAAATCAATTATATTATTATAGATATGAAAAACAATTTTCAAATAAAAATAATTAATTTACTACATAAGTTTATTTTAAAAAAAAACTTTCATGAAAAANCCTTATAATAATAAAAAAGAAATTCTATTAGAAGGACTTTTAGAGTGGGACGAAGAAGCGAGTAGTTTTTTAAAAATAGACTCAATTAATAGTATAGAATTAAAAAATCTCTTTTTTATAGATAATCAAAAAAAGATTTTAATTGATAATACTAAGTACTTTCTGGAAGAAGGCGCTGCTAATAATGCCCTAATGTGGGGGTCAAGAGGCACAGGTAAATCCTCGTTAGTGTCAGCTACATATAACTTTTTTAAAGACAATCATAACTTCCTAATGATTGAAATAAAATTTTTCCAAATTAAATATTTACCAAAAATTATAAGAAAATTAGAAAAAAATAAAAAAAAAACTATCATTTACTGCGATGATTTTTCATTTGAGAATACTAGTGAGAACTTTATTATATTTAAAAATACTTTAGAGGGATCCTTAAGAAGAAACCCTAACATAATCTTCTATGTAACTTCTAATTACAGGCACTTAGTAAGAAATATAGAAATTAATAATATTCAAGAAACACGAAATAAAGATATTAATGAAAACCTAATATCTTTATCAGATAGATTTGGTATTTGGCTAGGGTTTCATAATTTTGATCAAAAGAAATTTTTAAAACTAGTATTTTACTATGTAAATATTTTTAAGTTAGATTTAGAAAAAAAAACTATTCAGGAAAAAGCAATAGAATGGGCTCTTTTAAGAGGTTCTTTTTCTGGAAGAGAGGCATTAAATTTAGTAAAGTTTTTAAAATCAGAAACAGCCTAACTTAATTAATCATATAAAAACCTTAAAGGATCTAATGGTTTAGAATTTTTTCTAACTTGAAAGTGTAATTGATAGTCATCTACATTACCTGTTTTTCCTATTGCACCTAAAATATCACCTGTTTTTAGTTCAGTGCCTACTTTGACAAAAAACTTTTCCAAATGAGCATATGCTGTAGTCCAGCCATTCTTATGTTTAACTAAAATAAGATTTCCCCATGCGGGAAGCTCATTGCCTCTATATATAACTGTACCAGATTTTGCTACTCTAACTGGGCTTCCTTGAGGTGCTTTAATATTAATTCCATCATTTCTTCTACCAGAGCTTTTAAGGCCAAAAGTTGCAATTACCTTACCTGATGTTGGCCATTTAAAAATTCTTTCTATAGTTGGTTTTTTTAGTATTTTATTTTTTATTTTATTTTTGAATTTTTTACAGTTTTTGACGTTAGCAAAATATGGAGCTTTAATTACTTTTCCAATTATTAACCTCTTTTCATTTAGTTTTTTGTTTCTTTGCTTTAGATCTTCTACAGTAATTAAAGAGCATTCAGCTATTTTAAAAAGAGTATCGCCTTTTTTAATTTTATATTTTTTAGACTTTGGTAAAAGAATAGTTTTTCCTGGTTTTAAAATATAGGGTGACTTTAGTTTATTAAATTTAATAATTTCTCTGATTGATACACTGTACCTTTTAGAAATGCTTTTTATAGTATCGCCTGTCATTATTGTAATTTTTTTTGATTTATTAAACCTTTCTTCTTTACCAGAAAATATTCCTCTTTCAATCTTGGGGTTGTAAAACTTTTCAGAGCAAGACGCAACAAAAAGCAACAATGTAAAAAAAATAAATAGCCTTGTTATCATCATTTGAATCATAAGATTTTATTTTCTTCTAGCAAAAAGTCATTAATATTCAATTTTTCTAAATTTTTATTTTTATTACACTTCATTATACTTACTTTATTTTTATTTTCCTTGGTAAAAAATAATAAACCATCTTTATCTAAAAGATTTAGACAGTTATCAGGAATAGTATTATATTTCTTAAATAGCACTACCAAATCAAATGGAGCTACTTTCTTCCAATCAAAAAAGTTGCAGCTTTTTTTAATATATATATTCGTAATTTTTAAAAACTTATAAATTTTTTCTAAATCATTAATTTGTTTTTTATCTGAACATATAGAATATATTCTTTTTGCAATTAGTGATGATATAATTAAATACCATCCTAGTTTAAAATTAGATATTAAGACATTATTAATTTTTTTTCTATGTGCTAAAGCATATTGCAAGATTTTTAATAGCCTTACAAGCTCATCAAAATAATTTTGTTCATTATTATTATTATAATTAGAACCTAATAAATTTTTATAGTAATGAGGGGGTAGCTTTTCCACGGAAAAAAGTATTTCTTCATTATATATTCCATTACTTCGTAACATTAGCAAAATTTTTATTAAAATCTCTTTATTTTTCAATATTTTTCCCGACTGCGTTTGCTAATTTCCTCTCTATAACTTTTTCATTTAAATTTGAGTGGAAAGTAATTGTAATAAAGGATTTTTTCATTTCATATTCATCTTCATTAACCTTAGCAGTCTTATGCATTCTTCTTTCCGATGGCACTAAAAAATAAAAATTATTTTCTTTTACTTTAATAATTTTTGATAATTCGCCTGGTTTTCTTTTCCCTAACCTAACAACTTTACAACCTTTAATTTTTTTAATATCTTTATTAGGAAAATTAATATTACAAAATATATCAGTTTTTAAATTTATTTTTTTTATTCTCGTTAAAATTTTTGGCAGATAATATAAAACTGTATTCCAATTTGAAGGTTGCTTGTTTTTTTCTAATGATATAGAAAAAGATCGTATACCAAGTATACTTCCCTCTCTTGCAGCTGCAACTGTTCCTGAATAAAATAAATCTGCTCCCATATTTTGACCATGATTTACACCAGATAAAATAATTGAAGGCTTCATTTTTTTTCTAGATAAATATTTATCTCCAAATATAATACAGTCAACTGGAGTACCATTTATTACAAATACTTTATTATTTAACTGCTTTATTTTAATTTTTTTATTAATTGTAATTGAGTGACTTTTTCCTGAATTATTCGATGAAG
Organism: Alphaproteobacteria bacterium TMED93; assembly: GCA_002171495.2. Taxonomy (GTDB): domain Bacteria; phylum Pseudomonadota; class Alphaproteobacteria; order TMED109; family TMED109; genus JAYYAX01. Next base: position 23,747 of record NHEU02000052.1, on the reverse strand, counting down.
GAGAAAACTCCCAAACATTTTTAGATAATTTTTCTGCAACGCTTTTTAATACTTTTATTCCTTTTGCTTTAAATCCATCGTCATTAGTAATCAGGATTAAATCTTCACTTTTCATCTACAAGCTCAATCTTGTCTAAGCCACTCATGTATTTCATAAGTACTTTAGGGATTTTTACAGAGTTTTTATTGATTTGATTATTTTCTAATATTGACAAAAGTGCTCTTCCCACAGCAATGCCAGAACCATTTAACGTATGAACAAAAAATTTTTCATTATTGTTATTTTTATATTTAGCATTCATTCTTCTAGCCTGAAAGTCTGTACAATTTGAACAGCTAGAAATTTCTCTAAACGTCCTTTGACTAGGCAACCATACTTCAATATCATAAGTTTTACTTGCAGAAAAGCCCATATCTCCTGAAGACAACATAGATACCCTGTAAGGAATTTCTAACAAATCTAAAATTTTAGTAGCACATTTTGTTAACCGTTCAAGCTCTGCATCAGAACTCTCTTTAGTTACTATGGACACTAGCTCAACTTTTTTAAACTCATGTAATCTTATCATACCTTTAGTATCTTGTCCTGCAGCTCCAGCTTCTGATCTGAAACAATTTGTTAAGGCAACATAACGCTTTGGTAGTTCCTTATCTAAAAGCATTTTATCTCTGCACATATTTGTAAGAGTAACTTCTGCTGTAGGAATTAACCACTTATTGTCTGAGGTTGAAAATAAATCCTCTTTAAATTTAGGAAGTTGACCCGTTCCTAATAAAGCATCATCTTTAACTAAATGTGGCGTGCTAATCTCTTCATATCCATTTTCATTAACATGAATATCCAACATGAAATTACATAATGCTCTTTCTAACCTTGCAAGATCAGCTTTTAATATAACAAATCTTGATCCTGAAATTTTAGCTGCACTTTCAAAATCCATCATACGCAGATTCTTTCCAATTTCATCGTGTGCAAGTCCCTCTGTTTTTTTTTCAATTTCTTTAGACTCAAAAACTAATTCATTTAAACTTTCATCTTTTCCAACAGGGACTTTAGATGAAGCATAGTTTGGTAAATTTAATAGAATTAAATTTAATTCATTTGAAATTTTAAAAAGTTGTTCTTCTTTTTTTTTAATATCTATTTTAATTTCATTGACTTGTATAATTATTTTCTCAACTTGTTCCTTTTTATTTTTAAGTTTTGCTATATCCTTTGAAAAATTATTTCTTTTATTTTGTAACTCTTGCAAATGAAATGTAATGCTTCTTTTTTTTTCATCTAGACTCAAAATCTCATTTATATCAACTGATACAAATCTTTTCTTCATTTCCTCAACAAACTGATTAGGGTTTTTTCTGATTAAGTTTATATCATGCATAAGCTTTTCATTGATTAAAGTCAGTTTCCCCAAACATTTTCTTCTTTTTTTTAGGTTTTTTATTATTTTTTTTTCTTTTCTCAAAAAAGGCAGCTAAATAAATAGATATTTCAAAAAGTATAATTATAGGTATTCCTAAACCAACCTGACTAATTAAATCTGGTGGAGTTAATATTGCAGCTACTATAAACGCAACAACTATTGCATATTTTCTTCTTTTTTTTAATTGCTGACTATTAACTAAACCTGCTCTTGCTAGCAATGTTAATGCAACTGGTATTTGAAATGCTAGTCCAAAAGCAAACATAAGTTTCAATACTAATGATAGGTATTCATTTACTTTTGCTTCTAATTCAATAGCCATGCCTGTATCTAAGTTGGAGGTTTGAAAACCTAAAAAAAAGCTCCATGCTAAAGGAAATATAAAATAATAAACCAAAGCAGCCCCTAAAGAAAATAGTACTGGAGTAGCAATTAAAAAGGGTAGAAATGCTTTTTTTTCATTTTTATACAAACCTGGAGCAGCAAACTTATAGACTTGCATAGCTAAAATAGGAAAAGACAAAAAAAGCGCTCCATAGAAAGATACTTTTAAATAAGTAAAAAAAGCCTCTGTTAAGGCTGTATATATCATTCTAGGGTTACTAATTCCATTATCAATATAAATCTGATAAAGAGGATCTACAAGAAAGTCATAAATTGTATTAGCAAAATAATAACATAAACAGAAAGCTAAAAAGAAAAAAAATACAGCCCACTTCAGTCTATCTCTCAATTCTATCAAATGAGATATTAATGGTGCTTTTGAAGCTTCAACTTCATCTTTATTTTTAGATAATTTCTCGTTCATACTAAATGCTATATTTTATATTCAAAAGTAAAGTTCTCTTATCAATTTAGCATCAATAATAAAACAACTAAAATATATATACTAACAAAAACTTATATAATCAATTTTGTTATCTAAATATTACTATCTACTTTTTTGCTGTAGTACTTTTCTTTTTAGGTTTTTTCTTTTTTTCTTGCAAGGATGAACTATCATCAATTTCCTCGGATTCTTCACCCTCTTTCATTCCTGCCTTAAAACTCTTTATTCCTTTAGCAACATCTCCCATAACTCTTGGAATTTTTCCTGCTCCAAACAATATTAAAATTATTACTAAAACTAAAACTACTTGCCAAATACTTATGCCCATTATTATCTCCTATATTTATGAACTTATATAATTATTTAAATAACAGCAATAAATTTTTTATTTTGAAAAAACTAATATTTTTTTTGTATTAATATTAAGCCTCGCAAAATCATTTATTTTTATATTACTTTTACTTGTTCTTATCTTTAAGATTGGAAATGTTTTCTTTATTAAAACTTTATATTCCCACATATCACCAAGAAAAGATTTTTCCAAAACTTTACATTTAACTCCATTTTTTCCAAAGCTAACATCTTCTGGTCTTATAAGAAAAAAATGCTTTTTATTTATACATACTTGCTGTTGATTGTTATATTCTAGACAATTAACTTTTCCAAATGGTGTTGATATTTCACCAGATCTATTAATTTTTGCCTCTACTTTATTTGTCTCTCCAACAAATTCCGCTATAAACTGATTAGCTGGTTTATTATAAATATTTTCTGGAGCATCGTTCTGAATTATTTTACCATTTTTAATAATTAACATTTTATCACTTACCCTAAAAGCTGATTTAATATCATGAGTAACAAAAATTACAGAAATTTGATTCTCTTTTAAGAGCTTAATTGTGAATTCACTAATTTCTTTACCTAAATTAAAGTCTAAATTTGAAAAAGGCTCATCCATTAGTAGTATTTTTGGTTTTGTTATTAAAATTCTAGCTAAAGCTACTCTTTGCTTTTCTCCTCCAGAAAGTTTATCAGGATATAACTCAGCAACATGATCAAGTTTAAATACACTTAGTAATTTAAGGACTATTTTTTTTCTTGTTCTTTTATCTTTATCTAGAATTCCAAATTCTATATTTTCATATACTGAATAATGAGGAAACAAAACATCTTCTTGAAACATTAACCCTATTTTTCTTTCTCCTGTAGGAATTAATACATTCTTAGAGGATAATACTTTATTTAAAAAAATAATTGACCCACTGCTAGGCTTTATTAATCCTGCTAATGCTTTTAAAATTGAACTTTTACCTGACCCTGAAGGACCAACAATTGTTAATATTTCACCTTTTTTTAAAGAAAATGTAATATTTGCAAGAATACTTTTTTGTCCTACTTTGTAGCAAATATCTTTTAATTCTAAAAAGTTTCTGTTCATATCTTTTTCACTTTAAAAATAAAATGTATTAACACTAATGGAAATATAGCAAAAAACATAATAAATAATGATGGAATTGCAGCCATTTTTAATTGTTCAGAGCTTGCGTATTCGAATGTTAAAATTGATAAAGTATTAAAATTAAAAGGCCTTAGAATTAGTGTAGCAGGAAGTTCTTTTAAGATATCAATAAATACAAAGAGAAAAGCAATAATAAAACTAGAATACAACATTGGAATATGAATTTTAAAAAATAAAATACTACTTTTTGCACCTAAATTTATGGCAGCAAAATCAATTTTTTTATTTACCTTTTGGTATGCTGCTTCTATAGGGTTAAAAGCTACCGCTAAAAATCTTATTAAATAAGCAAATAGTAATATAAAAAAAGAACTGGAAATAATCAGCCCTACATTCTCAATGTTAATTACTTTCAAAAGTTGAATAATTTTTTTATCTAAATATATAATTGTTGTTATAACTCCTATAGCTATTACTATACCTGGAGAAGCATAGCCAATCTTCGCAAAATTAATCAAAAAATTTAGTGGTCCTCCAAATAATCTTTGTGTAAAGCAAATAATTGCTGCAACTATTGTTATTAATAATCCCCCTAAAAAAGCAAGCATTATCGAATTAAAAGATGCCTTATAAAAGTGTTCTATAACATTTATATCACTTATAATTAGACTTAAAGAACTATAAATTAGCCATGCCAATGGAATTAGCAATGTAATAACTGTAAAGCAAAGAATGATAATAAAAGGCAGCGTGTGTTTTTCTGAAAAGATTTTTATGTCTTGTTCGGACAAATCAAATGAAAAAGCCTTTCCTTCATTTTTATTTTTTAGCAAGCTTTCTGTTGAAAGAACAATAAAAGCTAATATAAATAGTATAGTTGCTAATCTAGCTGCACTATTGAAATCGCCTAAACCAAACCATGCTTTATAAATTCCAACAGAAAGGCTATCAATACCTAGATAATGTACTACTCCAAAATCTGACATAGCTTCCATCATTACTAATACTAAACCAGCAATGATAGCAGGCTTACCTAATGGCAAAGCACACTTGAAAAACAACCTTACTCTATTTACTCCTAAGTTAGCTGCAGCCTCTATAATTTTTCTAGAATTATTAGCAAAAGAAAATTTAGCTATTAAATATACATAAGGAAACAAGGTTATACTTAATACAAAGATTGCTCCTTGAATAGATCTTACTGATGGCAATAAGTATTGAAATTGTTCCAAATTTAAAAACTCTAGAAAAATAAACAATATTCCTCCCTTATCAGTTAAGTCAGCATAACAATAAGCTACAGCATAAGGAGGTATTGCAATTGGTATTATAAGCAAATATGAAAATAGTTTTTTAAAATAAAAGTCATAAAAAACTGTAAGCCATGCAGCCGAAAGCCCTAAGAGTAGCGTAACTACAGAAACACCAAATATAAGCTTGATGGTGTTAAGACTGAATTTTAAAAAAAAATTTTCATAGATATGGTTCCAAACTTCATTATCTACTGATGAAGCCTTAAACCATATAGTCGTCATAGGAATAAAAATTATAGCTGCTATGGCAACACTTATAGCCAGCCAAATTTTGCTTACTCCATAACTTTGGGTTAGTGAAAAAATTTAATTCTCCTATAACTTTCTAATTTAAAAAAGATATAAGTATATTGTAAATGATAATTATTTACATTTGCAAGTCAATTTGTGAGCTCATCTTTAAGATTATCTCCTTTTGTTAGAAGACCCATTTCTTTTAATTCTTTTTTAGAGGGTAATTCTTTAAGATTAGATAAGTTAAAATATTGAAGAAAATATTTAGTTGTTTGCCATAGGACTGGTCTACCTGGTACTTCCTTCCTGCCTTTATTTTCTATCCACTCATTATTTAATAGCAATTCAAATATACCAGGATGAGTTGCTACACCCCTAATTTCATCTATCTCTGGTTTCGTAATGGGTTGAAAATAAGCGACAATTGATAAGGTTTCCATAGCAGCTTTTGATAATTTTTTCCTAATTACTTTATGCTCTTTAAGATATTCAGAGAGATCTGGAGAGGTTTCAAAGTACCATAAATTATCGCTTACCTTAAGATTTATTCCTTTATCTTCATAATTCTTTTGTAATTTAAGTAAATAATCGTTTATGTTTTTAAATTCAGGAATTCTTTTTTTTATATCATTTAAGTGTATGGCTTTTTCGCTTGCAAAAATTAAAGCTTCTAATATTCTTAAAATTGTTTTTTCATCTTTCAACATATATTATTTTCTTTTTAAAAAGATTTCTCCACATTCTTCGCTTTGCTTAATATAAATTTCACCTCTTTTAGCCAATTCTAATGAAGCAGAAACCGTTGTAATGAAAGCAATTTTAAATGATTTTTTTTCTTTACCAACCTCACCTGCTTCAGGTAAAGTTTCAGTTAAAGCAAACCAGTCTTTAAAGGATTTATAAAAATTCTTAATTTTTTCTATTGCATTTTCAATATTATAATATTTTCTAGTCTTCAATGTTATGTTTTTAATTCCTTTTCTATTGAAAATATTAGAAAAACAAATTAATAAACTATTTTTATTGCAATAAAATTCTGTTTCGAGGACGATGGCTTGATCTAGAATTTGTCCTTTTAAAAACCTATGCAAGTTTAAAAGATCTCTAGAAAATAAACTTTCTGATGTTTCTCGCATAGCTTTTAATCTCTTTAAGTTAAAGGCTAGAAGTTCTGGCAATGTCTCTTTTTCATTTTTATTATCGTCACTATCACTAGGTAATAATAGTTTTGACTTTATATACGCAAGTATTGCAGCCATTACAAGGTAGTCTGATGCCAAATTAAGGTTTAGTTTTTTTGTTTGTTTAATAAATGTAATATATTGATCTACTAAAGATAATATAGAAATTTTTGTTATATCTAACTTTTTTTGTTGTGCCAACTGTAATAAAAGGTCTAAAGGGCCACTGAAACCTTCTAGGTCTAAATTTAATAAACTACCCTCATTTTCATCAATATTCTGTTTATCTGCCTCAAAGTCTGATTTTTTGAAAGTATACAAGTTATAGTACCTTATTTTGAATTTATAACTAAATATACATTAAATAGCAGGAATTTATAAATAAAAAAACTATTTAAATAGTTTTTTTTTAAGTTCATCTGATGTTTTTCCAGCTCCTAAAGTAGATTTAATTATATATTCTAAGTTAGGTTCACAGTGCAATACTATATCACAACCTGCTTCTATAGATTTTTTTGCTCTATAATAGTAACTTCCTTTTAAAGCTTTCATGCACAAATCATCTGAAAATAAAACTCCTTTAAAGCCTATTAAGTTTCTAATTATATTCTTAATGACAATTTTAGATTGAGTAACACAGTTTTTGTTATCAATTTTACTATACTTGATATGTGCAGTCATAGCATAGTTAAATCTATTAAGCTTTTTAAAAGGATAAAAATCATCTTTTAATTGAGTAGTATTCAAATTTATCTTAGGCAAGCTTTTATGACTATCTACTTTAGCTCTCCCGTGTCCAGGTATATGTTTTAAAATAGGGTTGACTTTAGCTTTTATCAGTCCCTTACAGGCCTCATATCCCAACACACCTATTATCTTAGGATCTCTAGAAAATGACCTGTTTCCTATGACTTGATCAGAGTTTTTTATTAACAAATCTAATACAGGTGCACAATTATAATTTATTCCTAATTTATTTAACTCTTTACCTATTAAATAAAAATTTTCAAAAGTAACTTTTTTAGCTTTTTCAGGTTCACTTTTAGCAATTTTACCAAAAAAACTTGCAGGTGGAAACTCTGGCCACAGTTTTTTACTAAGCCTAGAAACTCTTCCTCCTTCTTGATCTATCATAATTAAAGAAGCAGCTCCTAAAATGCTTTTTATTTCTTGTATTAGTAAAGTTACTTGTTTTTTATCAAGTATATTTCTCTTAAAAAGAATTACTCCTAATGGTTTAAATTTTTTTAAATAGCCTTTTTCTTCTTGAGATAAAGAAATATTTTTAATACCAACTATTATAGAGAAGCTATTCATAAGATCTTATAAGACACTTATTTTTTTTAAGTATATTTTGACAAAATTCTTCAGATTCCTTTTTTGTTTTAAATTTTCCTAAAAGAATTCTATAGTAAGTTTCACCATTTTTAAGATTAACTTTTTTATAATCATACTTTTTCATTGATAGCTCAGGGTAAATTACTAATAATCTTTTCCACTCTACAATTACTAAATTTTCATCAGATACAGAGGCTAGTTGTATAAAGAAAGCTTTGGTTATAATATTATTTTTACTTTCTTTTTTTTCAGGTTCAACTATTTGCTTTGTATCTGCAGCCATATCTATATTTTCTACTTTTTCAGAGTTACCGTCTACCTTAAGGTTTTCTGAGTTAATAGTATTATCTTTTTTTTCAGAGTCAGCTTTTTGTTTTAGCTCTTCACCTTTAACTGCTTTTTCTTTTTTAGTATTATTTTTATTTTCTACTTTTTTAGACCTTTTACTTTTATTATTTAATGAAGATATATTATTACTTTCGTTGTCATTATCATTTAAAGCTGGATTATTTTTTTTACTAAGAACCTCTGGTTTATTACTATTTTCTATATTTGATTTATTTTTAAAAGCTTTCCAAATAGCGCTATCTGAATGAGGAAATAACTCTATCTCTTCAGGCTTTTCCTTTATTATGTTACTTTCAGGAGTTATAACTGGTAAATTATTACTTTTTAGATTACTTACATTAGAGTTAAAGTAATTTAATANATTTGTTGACCATAATAATATTAATAAATTTAACGAGGAAAATATTATTATTATAACTTTATAGTTTTTTTTAATAGTTTTATCCCTCCATTACATTTTATCTTTTACACTTACAGATAATAAATCTAGACCACTCTTAAGAACTTTTTGAATCATATCTAATATCATAAATCTTACATTAGTTAATTCTAAATTTTCATCTAATAAAATCTTATATTTTTTATCACTCTTTCCTAAACTCCAATAAGAATGAAAGTTTCCTGAAATCTCTATTAAGAAATAAACTATTCTATGAGGTTCTCTATAAGCTACTGAAGACTCAATTACTTTTGGCCATAATGATAAACTTTTAATTAAATTTATTTCTGGACTTGATAAGAGACTACTATCAAGTTTAACATTTTTTATTTTTATTTTTTGTTTTTTTTCTAAAGCAACTCTTTTAATAGAACTAATTCTTGCATATGCATATTGAACATAAAAGCTAGGATTCTCATTGGTTTCATTTAAACATTTTTCTAAGTCAAAATCTAGATGAGCATCATTTTTTCTAGTTAACATAAAGAACCTTAGTACATCCTTTCCTATTTTTGGCAAGATATCACTAACTAAAACAAAGTTTCCATCTCTTTTTGACATTTTAATAACTTTTTTCTTATCTATTAAATTTACTATCTGACAAAGTTTAACAGTAAATCTAATATTTTTAAAACCTAAAGCAATCAATGAGGCCTTTACTCTATCTATATACCCTGCATGATCTGCTCCCCAAATATTTATAATTTCATCATATCCTCTAGATGCTTTATCATAATGATATGCTATATCTGATGCAAAGTAAGTCCATTTTCCGTCAGCTTTTTTTATAACTCTGTCACTTTTATCTCCATGTAGAGAAGATTTAAATAATAATTGCTTTACAGGTTTCCAATCAAATGCTTCTTTACCTTTTGGTTTTTCTAAAATTCCATGATAAATAAGATCATCATTCTTTAATATTTCATACATATTTTCCATTAACCCATTTTTATGAATTGTCTTTTCAGAAACATAATTGTCAAAAGATACTCCTAGATCCGTCAAGTCTTTTTTAATTAGTTCTAAATTCTTTTTAACTGAATATTCTTTAAGCTTTTCAGTATCATTAATTTTAAAGGATGGTTTCTCTAGAAATTTTTTAGCAATACTTTTAAGATATTCTCCCTTATACATATTTTCTTTCAAAGGATTATTTTCTGAATTAACATAGTTTTGTAAATGATGTTTTAATGTTAATGCTAAGTTTTCAATCTGAGTTCCTAAATCGTTAACATAATATTCTTTTGTTACAGTGAAACCAGTTTTAGATAATAATTTTGATAAAACATCTCCAAAAATAGCTCCTCTTAAATGCCCGATATGTAAAGGTCCAGTTGGGTTTGCAGATACAAACTCTATGTTGATTTTTTTATTTTTACCAAGATTGCTAAAACCATATTTATCCCCTTGTAAGCTAATTTTATTTAAAAAATCTANCCAAAATTCATTAGATAANNTTAAATTTAAAAAGCCTGGCTCTACATANTCTGCTTTTTCAAAGTATTTATTTTTTAANAAATTGCTTATTAATACTTTAGNTATTTCTTTTTTATCAATCTTTAAAACTTTACTTGCTATTAATATTATATTTGATGAAATATCACCAAATTTTTCATTTTTTGGTTGCTCACAGCTTACTTTACTTTCTATATCCTTATTTAAATTATCAAAATTTTGATATAGAATATTAAAAATTATAATCTTTGTATCTTTATAAATATTCAAAATTAATACCAGCCTTTATTGATATCAAAAAGCTTTTTATGCTCCCTTATAGCATATCTATCAGTCATACCCGCAATATAGTCTGAAACTACTCTTGCTTTAAAATTAGAATTAGTTTTTTTTAAACCTTCATTCCATTCAAGAGGTAATAAATCTGGTTCTTTAAAATAAAGCTTAAATAAACCATCTACTATATTTTTCGCCTTATTAGTCATAATATTAATTTTCCAATGTCTATACATTTTATTCATTAAAAAACTTCTAATTTCCAATATATTCGAACTCATTTCTTTTGAAAATATTACTAATGGCTTTTTCATTTTTCTAACATCTTCAGCCTTATTAGGTTTAAGCAAATTTATATTTTTTTTAGTCTCTAAAATAAGATCATCTATCATTTTTGATATAATATATCTTTTTATTTCATTAACTATCCTTCTTGTTTCTTTTTTATATTTATTATTATAAATATTTTTCATAAATGTTTTTAAAATTGTAAATCTTTTTAGTATATCCTCTACATTAAAAAATCCTGCTCTTATTCCATCTTCTATATCATGACTAAAATAAGCTATGTCATCTGATAAAGAAGCAACTTGCGCTTCAGGACCACACCATGTATTTAATTCTAGGTCCATTCCATTAGAAATGTAGTCAGATATTGCATAAGGAATGTTTTTCTTTTTAAATGGACCATTGTGCTTTACGATTCCTTCTAAGGTTTCCCAGGTTAAATTTAAACCATCAAAGCCTCCATACTTTTTTTCTAAATGAGTTATTATTCTAAGTGTATGTGCATTATGATCAAATCCTCCATATCTCTTCATAGATAAATTGAGAGCATCTTCTCCTGCATGACCAAAGGGTGTGTGTCCTAAATCATGAGCTAAAGAAATTGCTTCAGCTAGGTCTTCATCTATATTGAGAGACCTAGAAATTGTTCTTGCTATTTGACTAACCTCAATGGTGTGCGTTAGTCTTGATCTATAGTGATCTCCCTCATGATGAACAAATACTTGAGTTTTATGCTCTAATCTACGAAATGCAGCAGAATGAATTATTCTATCTCTATCCCTTTGATAAACAGACCTATTTTTATCTTCTTTTTCTCTGAAAAGTCTACCTTTTGTTTTATCAAATCGAGTAGCAAATTTAGCTATATTATTTTTAAACATTGTAAAAGTTCCTTTAAAATATTATATAAGTTAATATGAATAAAATCGATAATTTAAATTATAAAAAACTTGAAGTATCTTTAAATGCTCTTAAACAAATGGAAAAAATATTATCTTCTGAAGAAGAAGGATGTTTTGTTCGTTTAAGTGTTGATAGTGGAGGATGTTCAGGTTTTTCCTATAAATTTTCTATAGATAAATCCTATGACAAACTAAATGATGTAAATTTAATTAAGGAAAAAGAGAGCTTAGTTTTTGTAACAGATGCAATTTCGTTGAAATTTATTGAAAACTCAATAATAGATTGGAAAGAAGACCTTTCTAGTGCTCAATTTGTAATAGAAAATCCGCTAGCAAAAGCTAAGTGTGGTTGTGGAACTTCTTTTTCTATATGAATAAGATTAAAGTAGTATCATGGAATGTTAATTCAATAAGGGCAAGAATTGAACTTTTTGTTAACTGGATTAAAACAAATAATCCTGACATAATATTATTACAAGAAATTAAAGCAAGAGAAGAAGATTTCCCTTTCTCTGAGTTTGATAACCTTAATTACAATATTAAAGTTAACGGCCAAAAGTCATATAATGGCGTTGCTATATTTTCCAAATTTCCATTATCTGATATACAAATAAACTTACCTACATTCGATGATCCTCAAGCAAGATACATAGAAGCCTGGATTGATTACAANGATACTGGCTTTAGAGTAGCTTCAGTTTATGCGCCTAATGGTAATCCTATTAATTCTGATAAATTTAACTATAAACTTCAATGGTTGAATAATTTTCATAAACACATATTAAAACTTAAAGAATATGAAGAAAGCATAATTCTAGGAGGTGATTATAATATTTGTCCAACTAAGGATGATGTAGCTAACGAAGATATGATATTAAATGATGCAGTATACCAAGAAGATTCTATTAACTTATTTAGAAAAATTTGTAATGTTGGTTTTTTTGATGGATTTAGGTCTTTACACAATAAAAATAANAGTGGTTTTACTTATTGGGATTATGGTCATGCATATCAAAGCAACCTAGGAATTAGAATTGATCATTTTTTACTATCATCTTATGCTCTCGATAAACTTGATAACGTATATGTTGATGAAACACCAAGAAAACAAAAGAAAACATCCGATCATGCTCCTATAGTTGCAGATTTTAAATTTTAATATGCTCATATTAAAAAGAAATAACTTTTTAATACACTACAAATATAAATACAGATGTGCAATTGGTAAGAATGGAATAAAACGCTTTAAAAAAGAAGGAGACTTTTGCACTCCAACAGGACAATTTAATTTAGGTCCAATATATTATAGAAAAGATAGAATAAATAAATTAAATACTAAGCTTAATATCTTCCCTATTACTAAAAATATGATCTGGGAAGATAATCCTCATAATAAAAACTATAATATGCTTACTTTCAATAATAAAAAGTCTAATGAAAAGCTTTTTAGAAAAGATAATATCTACGACATAATTATAGTAATTAACTACAATAATAATCCTATAGTGCCCGGAAAAGGAAGTGCAATATTTATGCACGTAGCTAAAAATAATTATTTTCCTACTAGAGGATGCATAGCCTTACAAAAAAAAGATTTAATATTTATGATAAGCAAATTATCTNTAAATGAACAAATTTTAATNAGTTTNTGACCTTANATATCAGCATAGCAAAACTCTTCTTTTTCAGCCCCTGGATGAGTTACAGCTCCATTAATTGCAGGTCCTACTAACTGTGCATACTTCCAAAGATCTCCTGATTGATATTCATTCTTTTTAGGCATCCAACTTTGCTTTCTTTTTTTTAATTCATCTTCAGATAAATCTACCTCTAAAATACCCTTTACAGCATCTATTGTGATAATATCTCCATCTTCTATTAAAGCTATAGGGCCTCCTACAGCAGCTTCAGGGCCAACATGTCCAATACAAAATCCTCTTGTTGCTCCTGAGAATCTTCCATCAGTAATNAAGGCAACTTTATCTCCCATACCTTGTCCATATATAGCAGATGTAGTAGCCAACATCTCTCTCATTCCAGGCCCTCCCTTTGGTCCTTCATATCTAATTACTATGACGTCGCCTTCTTTATATTGTTTATTTTCTACTGCTTTATATGCCTCTTCTTCAGCATNAAAGACTCTTGCCGGACCTTTGTGAGCAAGTCTATTCATGCCAGCTACCTTTACAATTGAACCTTCAGGAGCTAAATTTCCTTTTAATCCTACTACACCTCCTGTAGTACTAATTGGATTTTTTGTAGTTCTTACTACTTTTTGATTTTTAGGAAATTCAATACTGCTTAAGTTTTCTTTTACTGTTTTTCCCGTAACAGTTATACAATTACCATTTAAATAACCTCCATCTAATAATGCTTTTAACAATACAGGCACTCCTCCGACCTCATATAAGTCTTTTGCTACATAATTACCTCCTGGTTTCAGGTCAGCAATATAAGGTGTTGATTTAAAAATTTCTGCAACATCAAACAAATCAAATTTAATACCAGCTTCGTTGGCTATTGCTGGCAAATGTAATGCTGCATTTGTTGACCCTCCTGATGCTGCTACAATTCTAGCTGCGTTTTCTAGAGAATCAATAGTAACTATATCTCTAGGCCTGATATTAGTTGAAAGTAATTCCATTACAGTTTTTCCTGATTGAAAAGCGTACTCATCTCTACTTTCATAAGGAGCTGGAGCCATCGTAGAATTTGGAATAGCAAGACCTAAGGCTTCTGAAACACATGCCATAGTATTAGCAGTAAATTGCCCCCCGCAACTTCCTGCACTTGGACAAGCTACTTTTTCAATTTCTTCTAATTCACTTTCNTTNATAATACCACCACTATAATTNCCTACAGCTTCAAAAACATCTTGTACNGTAATATTTTTTCCTTTGTATACACCTGGNAGTATTGAACCTCCNTATATAAAAACTGAAGGTATNTTTAACCTTAACATNGCCATCATAACTCCNGGTAGAGCTTTATCACAACCAGCTAAACCTACAAGCCCATCGTAGGAATGCCCTCTTACACTTAGTTCTATACTATCGGCAATTGTTTCTCTACTTGCAAGAGAAGCTTTCATGCCTTGATGTCCCATCGCAATACCATCAGTTACTGTTATAGTTGTAAATTCTCTAGGTGTTCCATTCGACTCTGAAACCCCTTTTTTAACTGATTGAGCCTGACGTCTAAGTGTAATATTACAAGGGGCAGACTCATTCCATGTAGAAACAACTCCAACAAAAGGTTGGTTAATTTCCTCTGTTGTCATACCCATTGCATAATAATATGAACGATGTGGCGCACTACTAGGACCTACACTAGTATGTCTGCTAGGTAATTTAGATTTATCATATTTAGTCATGACTTCTCCTTTTTTTTAAATAGCTAATTTCATCTAATAGCTTATTTTTACTTTGATTATATTTATCTAGTTTCTTTTTATTTATTTCAACTACTTTTTCTGGAGCTTTTTCAAGAAAACTTTTATTTTTAAGTTTAGTTTCAATTCTCTTAATTTCAAATTCAAAAGTATCTAATTCTTTATTCATCATAAGCAAATCTTTGGAATCACTTATTGCTGGTAAGTCTTCATACTTATAAAAAATATTGAACGGAATATTTTTAAAAATAAATTTTGAGTACTTTTCATCGTGTTTCTTTTTTAAAATTGAAAAACTAATTTTTACTTTAGCTAAATTACTAATTATTATTTCAGTTTCATTATTTATAAATTTAGAGGTTAATTTTCTATCTACAAATAATGTTACAGTATTTTTTGGCTCTATTTTTAAAGAAGACTTAATGTTTCTAATTTTAGAAATTAGCCCCAGAGATAAATCTATATTTTTTAAATTAGATTGCTTGTATTTAAAATTAATTTTTTCTGGCCATGCTACCTGATCTAAGTATTTATTATTACTCATTTTTGTAAAATGAATTTCATCACTAATAAATGGAATAAATGGATGACAAACTTTTAAAAGTTGCGAAAAGCAGTAGGATGAGCAGTTTTGAATTTCTTTTCTTAATTTTTTATCGCTAATTTCATTTAAAAGAACTTTTATAGATTCAATATACCAATCACAGTAAATATTTTTTGTAAAAGAATAGATTTCTTTAACTGCATCATTAAATCTTANCTTTTTAATGTTNANAGTTACTGAAAAAATAAAGNCATTTAAATTATTTACTATCCATTTATTTATANCCATTTCAANACTATCAANTTTNAAATCATTTTTAAANTTACANTTATTTATATGNAAAAACTTATATGANTTAAAAATTTTTGTTACAAAGTTTCTATTTAATTTAACAGNCTCCTCNGATAGTTTTATATCCTTTCCTTGGGATGCTAATGATGCCAAAGTAAATCTAAGAGCATCGGCTCCATACTTATTTATCAATTCCAATGGGTCTATAATATTTCCTTTTGATTTAGACATTTTTTGTCCAAATTTATCTCTTATTAGTGGGTGAATATAAACTTTTTTAAAAGGAACTTTTTTTGTATTGTATAAGCTTTGCATCATCATTCTTGATACCCAAAAAAATATTATGTCAAAACCTGTTACCAATATATTGGTAGGAAAATACTCTTTGAATACTGGTGTTATCTTAGGCCATCCTAAAGTAGTTAGTGGCCATAATGAAGAAGAAAACCATGTATCTAAAACATCCGTCTCTCTTTTTAATTCAACTTGTTTTCCATAATATTTTATTGCCTCATCAAAAGCATTTTTTTTATCAGTACACACAAAAATTTTATTATCAGGCCCATACCAAACAGGTAATTGATGTCCCCACCAAATTTGTCTTGAAATACACCAAGGCTCTATCTGATTCATCCAAGAATAAAAAACCTTAGTCCAGCTTTTTGGAATAAACTCAGTTTCATTTTTTTTTACTTTTAATATCGCTTCTTTTGCTAAACTCTTAACATCCAAAAACCATTGTTCTGTTAGGTAAGGTTCTACTATTGCCCCAGACCTATCGCCATATGGAACAGAATGTATTATTTTTTCTATTTTTTCTAAATTTGCATTTTTTTTTAAATCACTAATAATAACAGTTCTGGCTTGTAATCTATCTAATCCCTTATACTTAGCAGGAACATTATCATTGAACTTTCCAAATTTATCAAAAATTTCATGAAAAGATATTTTTAGTCTTTTTCCAATTTTAAAATCATTAAAGTCATGCGCAGGAGTTACTTTTAAAGCTCCTGTACCTTTTTCAATATCTACATAACTATCTGCAATAATTGGGATAAGTTTTTTTGTAAGTGGAATNTAAACTTTCTTTCCAATATAGTTTTTATANTTTTTATCTTNAGGNTTAACAGCTATACAACAATCACCAAATAAAGTTTCAGGTCTAGTAGTTGCAACAGTAATATATTGTTTTGAATTTTCTAAAAAATATCTAATATAAAAGAAGTTCCCACTCTGCTCTTTTTGTTCAACCTCTAGATCTGATATTGCTGTTTGTAATTTAGTATCCCAGTTAACTAATCTTCTGTCTTTATATATTAGTCCATCTTTATATAAATTTATAAACACATGATTAACTGCATTACTTACATCTTCATCTAATGTAAACTTTAATCTTTTCCAATCAGGAGATGCTCCAAGTCTTTTAATCTGATTAACTATCTTATCCCCAGATGCATTTTTCCATTCCCATACTTTGGCTATGAACTTTTCTTTTCCAATACTATTTTTTTTAAGATTTTCTTCTTTTAATAAGTTTTTTTCTACAATACTCTGTGTCGCTATTCCTGCATGGTCTGTACCAGGCTGCCATAATACATTACGTCCGTTCATCCTCCAAAATCTACATAGAATATCTTGTATGGTCATATTCAGTGCATGTCCTATATGCAGGTTCCCAGTTACGTTAGGTGGTGGCATAATCATTGAAAAACTATTCTTTTCGGAATTTATTTTACTAGAAAATAAGTCCTTTTTTTCCCATTCTAAATAAATTCTCTTCTCTGCCTCCAAATGATTGAAGTTATTTAGATTATCTTTAACTTTCATATGGTTATTTACTAGCAGAGTTTTGTCTAAACGCTGCCTTTGATATTACTTTGAACTCTTCCACAACTACCTTTTTAACAAAGGCTCTAAGATTTTTCCTTATCCATTTTTGAATTATTGGTCTAACTTCTTTATTTATTACTATTTCAACAGGTCTTTTCTTATTTATAACCTTCTTTGCATTATAAACTTTTTCTTTTTTTATTTTATTTTTTTTTACTACACTAGCTTTTTTTATTGGTTTCTTATTTAATAGTTTTTTTTCAACAACATCTTCAAGTAAAAAGAAATCATTATTATCTTCATTATTTTCAGAAATTTCTTTTTCTTCACGCAATGCTTTTTTAATATTAGATAGGGAATTATTTATATCTTTATCATTTTTCATTTTTTTAATATAACTTAAATATTCCTATCCATCAAACCCTAGCCATATGTTTTTTACAGCTTCGTAATCTTTCTCATAATTATTAGGAGATGTATTTAGATTAAGGGTTTTTGGAGATAATCTACCCATTTTTTCTAACAATTCATATTTAGTNTTTAAAATATTATTTTCAACTATGATTAACTCGATAGATTCTTGTAAAGCCTCCTGCTCTGCATCTAGTACATCTAAAGTAGTTCTAGTTCCAACACTTGCCTCTTCTTTTACTCCTTTTAATGCGGTATTAGATGCAGTAATTGAAGCTTTTATGGATTTTACTTGATTTTTATAAGTTTTAAAAGAAAACCAGATTACTTCTATTTCTTTTACTAATTTTTTTATTTCATTATCTAAAAGCATTGCTTTTTCAACTGCTAAGTGTCTTTTTTGGCGTATATTTGCATAATTAATTCCTCCATTGTAAAGAGGTACTTTTACACTAAGATCTACTTTATAATTTTCATATTCATTAAAAAATGTATTAGGGTCCCATGCCTTTTGTGCACTTAAATTTAAATCTACTTTAGGAAGTAATTCTGTAGCAGCTAAAGATATATCTAAAAATGAGGCTTTTTTTGTTAATCCAAAAGAAATAATTTTAGGGTTATGTTTTAGTGAAATTTCTATAATTTCCTTTAAATTCTGAGGTAAAAAATAATTTTCTTTTGGAAACTTTAATTTATTAGGAGAGTTTTTTCCAACTAAAGCAAAATAATTAGATCTTTCTATTTCTATTTCGCCTCTAGTTTTAATTTCATTAGCACTGGCTTTAAGAAATCTAGCTTTGGCTTGTGATAGATCTGTTATTGTCACCTCTCCTACCTCAAATCTACTTTCTGTAGCTTGAAGATGTTGCTTTAAAACTTCATAATTATTTTTTGCTAACTTGTTTAACTCTATAGCTTCATATAAATTTAGATAGGTTTTAGCAGTTTTAAGAAGAAGTAACTGCTCTTGAGCAAACAAATCGGCTCTATTTGCAAATATCCTAGCTTGTTGTTTTTCAAGATTTTTACCTTTCTTACCTGAGTCGTACACATTTTGTGTAATATCTAGTGTAAGAGATCTAGGACTATTATATTGAGTTTTTTCTACACTAGAAGTATTTATTGTATCAGTTCTATCATAACCTAAACGGCTTTCTAAACTTACTTTAGGTCTATTCTCTCCAAGTGCTTTAGATATTTCTTGATTACTAGCCTTTAATTTTGAACGCAATGCCAGTAATTCCGGACTATTATTATAAGCATCAGACATTGCTTGTTTAAAAGATGCTGAAAATGTCTCTAGACAATAGAAAAAAGTTATTAGTATTATTAAAAGTTTAATCAATTTACCTCTCTAAGATTTATTTTATATTAATTTTCTAAACTAAATACTTCTTTACTGTCTTCATAAAAAATTAATTTTGGAATGTTAAGATCACAAATAAATTCTTTAAAAACATTATTATTAGTTTTTGTATACATAAAAAGTTTACTCTCGTCTAGATTAGCATTATAATTTTCACAAATCATTAGTTTTCCATTATTAGAAAGTTGATTTAATAAAGTTTCATTTACCTTATTTGTGGAACCCAAAAAAATAATGATATCATAAGGGGAAAATTTTTCACATCCTTTGAAAAGTTGCCCATTAATATTAACTACATTATCAATAAGGTTATTTTTAATATTGATTTCTGCTTGTTTATGAAAGTTAATATTTTCTTCTAAAGCCATTACAGCGCTTGAAATTTTTGAAATGATAGCACTCTCGTATCCATAACCAGATCCTACTAATAAAACAACGTCTTTTNTGTTTATATCGCTTTTCTCAATTATTTTAGCTAAGCAATAGGGTGAGATTAAATATCTATTATCATCTACCTTAATATTAATTTCACTGTAAGCCAAATGTTTAAGACCATCAGGAAGATACTTTTCCCTATCTATTTCATTAAATGCCTTTAACAAATTTTTATCTTTAATCAGGCCAGGTAGAAATTGACCTAATATCATATTTTCTTTCATTTTTTCAAATGTCGACATAAGTATAATAATAGTTAACGTGTATAAAAGATAAAGTATTATTTAGAGTTTAATTTGTAGTAAATTATTTCATAAATTATATTTGATAAAAATACTGCTACTGTAATTAAAGCTAATAANCCAAAATAGTATATTATAGTTTTAAAAATTTCNTTTTTTCTTTTAATAACTGTTTGTCCTTCTTTTGGAACTAAAGGACATGTATGCGGAAGAATTTTTTCAATTTTTTTTAAACTCTTATCAGATATTTCGTTTTTGACTGCTAATTCGTTAATAAGACTTTCTAATATTTTAGTATTTTTATGAAAACTAGTTAATACTCTTGTGGAATCATATGCATAATTATAAAAAGTTTCTTCCAATCTTTGTAATCTTCCATCCATAGATTTAATATCGTGAAAAATACCCGAAGATTTTGGTAAGTTTTTACTATTAATATTCGCAGGTATCATCTTATCTTTTTCTTTAAGATTTTTTTGATTTAAATCCATATCTTTAACTTCATCTTTATCTTTATCAAATAAAGTATTTCTAAGGTTATTTATTTGTTTTTTTAAATTAGACTCTGACATTTAAATTATACCTGCCAATTATGTGCCATTTATGCATATATTTCTTAATTATTCTCATGATATTTCTTTAAATTTAACTATAGTTGACCTTCTACTAACAGCCCATCTATATTGATCTGGCCACATATCAAAATTAGGATCTACATTTAACTCCTGAGCAGCGTGTAATGGCCAAAATGGGTTATACATAAGCTCTCTTCCCATGGCAATTAAGTCTGCCTGATTTTGATCTATAATTTTCTCGGCTTGTTTTGCGTTTACAATAACGCCCACAGCCATTGTTTTAATATTAACTGATTTTTTTATTTCATTAGCTAGCGGTACTTGAAATCCTAATCCTCTATCTGTATTTTTTTTTAAAATATCTCCTTTATCATCTACAGCAAACCTAGGTCTTCCGATAATNCCTCCTGAAGAACAATCTACCACATCTACTCCTAATTTGTTCAAATCACTGGCTAGTTTTATTGAGTCCTGTATTGTCCATCCGTTATTATGACCATCAATAGCAGATATCCTACAAAAAAGTGGAAGTTTGTCTGGAATTACTTTTCTAATTGCAACTATTATATTCTTTAATAATTTTGTTCTTCCTTCATAATCTCCACCAAAACCGTCATTTCTCTTGTTTGATATTGGTGATAAAAAAGAATGCAACAAATAACCATGAGCTGCATGAATTTCTAATATTTCAAAGCCTGCCAACACTGCTCTTTTTGCAGATTTTTCATAACTTTTTATTAGATTATTTATATCATCTATAGACATAGCCTTAGGAGTTTGCCAACCGTCGCCTAATGCTATTGCAGAAGGAGCAATTGGTTTCCAAGGTTTTTCTTCACTTTCTTCTGTATTTAGGTCTAAAGGAGTTCCTCCTTTCCAAGGTTGTTTTGCNGATGCTTTTCTACCTGCATGAGCTAATTGTAAAGCAGGAATAGAACCCATATCTTTAATAAATTTAGCAATTTTTTTAAACTCTTCTGCTTGTTTATCATTCCATAAACCACAGCAATAAGGAGTAATTCTTCCATTCTCTTGAACAGCAGTTGCTTCAGTAAAAATAATTCCTACTCCAGCTCTTGCGTATGTGCTTAAGTGTGAAAAATGCCAGTCATTTGGAAGCCCTTTTCTTGCAGAATACATACATAAAGGTGATAATACAATTCTATTTGAAGTTGCAATACCACGAATTTTTAAAGAAGAAAATAATTTCGAATTCATTAGTTTATATAATACTGATTTATTTGTTTTACACAATTAGTTTAAGATGTTAATTTTATTTTTCGGCTCGGTGGCAGAGTGGTTATGCAGCGGATTGCAAATCCGTGTACGGCGGTTCGATTCCGTTCCGAGCCTCGTTAAATAGAAAGGCAAACATTTGAGAAATCCTTGTATAGTTGGTGTTTCTGATGCTAAATTAAATGAAAGAGGATGTGTTAGTGAACTTTCATCTGTACTTAGCATACAAAGAGAATGTGCTACTGAAGCATTGAAAAGCTCAGGTCTAGAATTTAAAGATATAGATGGACTTGCTGTTGCAGGACTATGGGGAATGCCTGGTCCAGGAGTAATGCAACCTAATGTCCTTACTGAATACTTAGGCATTAAATATCCAAAATGGCTTGATGGAACTAATACTGGAGGTTCAGCTTTTCTATTTCATCTTAATCATGCTTATCAAGCAATAAAAAGTGGTGAATGTAATAATGTGCTCATACTTTATGGAAGCACACAAAAATCAAATAAAGAAAGAAANTTTCTNGAATAGNCCAGCTATNTANAGTAGNCAATTTGANATGNTNGCNGGNTTACCATCNCCNGTNGGNGCCTANGCNCTNGCNGCACAAAGACATATTTACAAATATGGTAGCTCTAAAGACACCCTTGCAGAAATTGCAGTTTCTACAAGAAAATGGGCAATGTTAAATGATAATGCCTATAAAAAAGAAAAATTGACTAAGGAAGAAGTATTGAGTTCTAAACTAATATGCTCGCCCTTAGGAAAATTGGACTGTTGCTTAGTTACTGATGGGGGAGGAGCTGTAGTAGTTTCTAATTCGGATTTAAAAGAAAATTTTAAACTGCAACCAATATACATAAAAGGATTTGGTGAGTCATCATCTCATTCAAGTATTAATTATGCAGAAGATATGGAAGTTTTAGAGGTTGCAAGAAGAAGTAGTAAAATTGCTTATGAAAAATCAGGATTAAATCCTGACAATATTGATCTTGCTATGATTTATGACTCATTTACTATAACTGTTTTAATGTCAATAGAAGCATTAGGGTTCTGTGAAATTGGAGAAGGAAAAGACTTTGTAAGTAACAACAATATTTCACCAGGAGGGAACTTTCCTCTTAATACCAATGGAGGTGGTTTAAGCTATTGTCATCCTGGAATGTATAGTATTTTTACTCTAATAGAAGCATGCAGACAAATGTGGGGTATCTGCGGAAAAAGGCAGTTACAAAAAGAAATTATTAATGTTTTATGTCATGGCACAGGAGGTGTTTTATCTAGTGCAGCCTCTGTAATTTTATCTAAGGAAAAATAAAATGTTTAATCTGCTATTAGATATTGATTCTTTTAAATTTTGGGAAGGTGCAAAAAAAAATAAATTATTAATTCAGAAATCAACTATAAGTAAAAAGTACTTTCTATACTCAAGATCTTTTTCTGGAGTAGCCGCTGATGAATCTTTTGAATGGGTGGAGTCTTCAGGGAAAGGAACTATTTATTCATTTACAATATCACATATAGCTGGTGGATCAGAGTTCTACGTTAATAAAACTCCTTACATTGTTGCAAGCATACTTTTAGACGAAGGAGTAAGGTTAATGAGTAATATTGTTGATTGCGATCACTCTATTGTGGAAATTGGTAAAAATGTAAAAGTGGTATTTAAGAAGCTTGATAGTGACCTCGTATTTCCTTGCTTTACAATAGTTTAATTTTTTAATATAAAATTTAATTTATTTAAAGCATCATTGGCCAACTTTAAGTTTTCTTTATTAAAAACTTTAATGTCTTCTTGTAAAAAAGAAAAAATTACTAAATTATTTTCTAAAACTTTATTTTCTAATTCTACTAATTTCACTTTTCCTATTTTTTTCTTTTCAATAATACTATTAAAACTTTTTTGAGCTCTATTGAATTGACTTAAAGTAAGGTATTTATC
>NHEU02000036.1 GCA_002171495.2 Alphaproteobacteria bacterium TMED93 | reverse complement strand
ATGAGAATAATTAGTGATTTTAAAATTTATTTATTAACTACAATTTTAACCTTTTTATTTCCTGTTTTAAGTAACGCTAATGAAGATGGTTTAGGCGTAGCCACAAACTGGGGAATTGATTTACAAAACCCTATAAGCGAGGTAGCAAAAGACGTCTATGATATGCACTTTTTTGTCTTTATTGTTATGACCTTGATTACATTGTTTGTTTTGGGATTGTTAATATGGGTATGTTATAGATATTCTGAAAAAAATAACAAAAATCCATCCAAGACAGTACATAATACATTAGTTGAAATATTATGGACAGCAATACCTGTATTAATTTTAGTAGTTATAGCAGTGCCTTCTTTTAAATTATTATATAAACAAGATGTTATACCAGAGCCAGACCTCACTATTAAAGCTATAGGTTACCAATGGTACTGGGGCTATGAATATCCAGACCACGGAAACTTCTCATATGAAGCATTTATGTTGCAAGGTGAAGATGAGGTAGAAGACGGTAGACCATTTAAAAGAATGTTAACTACAGATACTATTGTAGTTGTACCTGTTAACAAAATTGTAAGAGTTCAAGTAACTGCAGCAGATGTTTTACACAGTTGGGCTGTTCCAGCGTTTAGTGTGAAAACTGATGCGGTTCCTGGAAGACTAAATGAGACATGGTTTAAGGCCGAGAAAACTGGCATTTATTACGGTATGTGTTCAGAATTATGTGGTGTTAATCATCAATCTATGCCTATTGAAATTCATGTTGTTACTGAAAATGAGTTTACAAAATGGGTGGCCGAGTCACAAAAAAAGTATGCTAGTAATAGTGAAAAAATAGAATTGTCAGCTAAATAATATAAAAGGAGTTTATTAATGGTATCAACAGTTATAGAACATGAACATGACCATCAAATAACAGGTTGGAAAAGATGGGTATTATCCACTAATCATAAGGATATAGGTTCAATGTATTTAATTTTCGCTATCATAGCGGGGATTATTGGCGGAATAATGTCTCTTATTATGAGAACTGAATTATCTGCTCCAGGCGATGGTATTTTAAATGGTGATTATCAAATGTACAATGTACTTACCACTGCGCATGGCTTGATTATGATATTTTTTATGATAATGCCAGCTATGATTGGAGGTTTTGGTAATTGGTTTGTTCCTATTATGATTGGTGCTCCTGATATGGCATTTCCAAGAATGAACAATATAAGTTTTTGGCTGCTGGTTCCTGCGTTTATTCTGCTTATGGCTAGTCCCTTTGTTCAAGGAGGAGCTGGAACGGGATGGACTATCTATCCACCATTATCTAGTGCTCTAGGACATTCAGGACCAGCAGTGGATATGGCTATTTTGAGTTTGCATTTAGCTGGTGCTTCTTCAATTCTTGGTGCAATAAATTTTATTACAACAATATTTAATATGAGAATTCCAGGTATGACATTGCATAGAATGCCTCTTTTTGTTTGGTCAATTTTAGTTACAGTATTTTTATTAGTGCTTTCGCTTCCTGTTTTAGCAGGAGCAATAACAATGCTGCTTACGGATAGAAACTTTGGTACTGCTTTTTTTGCCCCAGAAGCAGGAGGAGATCCTATTCTTTTTCAACACTTGTTTTGGTTTTTTGGTCATCCAGAAGTTTATATTTTAATACTTCCTGCATTTGGAATAGTTAGTCATGTTGTTTCTACCTTTTCAAGGAAACCAGTTTTTGGATATTTAGGGATGGCATATGCAATGGTATCAATAGGTGTTGTAGGTTTTGTTGTTTGGGCACATCACATGTATACAGTTGGTTTAGATGTTGATACAAAAGCATATTTTACTGCTGCAACTATGGTTATAGCTGTTCCCACAGGTATAAAAATCTTTAGTTGGATAGCTACGATGTGGGGAGGATCTATCAAGTTTACTACTCCAATGTTATTTGCCATAGGTTTTATATTTTTATTTACTTTGGGTGGTGTGACCGGGGTCGTGCTTGCTAATGCAGGAATAGATACAGTGTTACATGATACATATTATGTTGTTGCACATTTTCATTACGTTTTATCCTTAGGTGCAGTTTTTGCGTTATTTTCAGGGTTTTATTATTGGTTTGGTAAAATCTCTGGNAAGCAATATGAAGAATGGATGGGAAAAGTTCATTTTTGGCTAATGTTTATAGGNGTAAATTTAACATTCTTTCCAATGCATTTTTTAGGTTTACAAGGAATGCCTAGAAGATATGCAGATTATCCTGATGCATATGCTGGATGGAATGCAGTTGCTACTTATGGATCATANATATCTGGAGTAGCNGTAATATGGTTTGTAGTTATATTATTTAGAACTCTTTATTTTGGAAAAAAGTGTGCAGATAACCCTTGGGGTGGTAAGCCGGATACTTTTGAATGGAGAACAACATCTCCTCCACCTTTTCATACTTATGATGAATTGCCNAAGATGGATNTTAAAGATACTAAGTCAGGTCACTAGGCATTACACTATTTAAATAATGTCAAATACAGCACCTAATAGACTAAAGCAGCAAGCTGAATTAGGAACTATTGGTGCTTATTTCACTCTTCTTAAACCTAGAGTAATGTCCTTGGCTATATTTACGGCTCTTTGTGGGCAGATTTTAGCTTTGCATAATAATACTGTCCATCCAATTCTATTTTTAGTCTCTTTACTGAGTATAGCAATTGGAGCAGGGGCAGCAGGATGTATCAATATGTGGTATGATAANGATATTGATGCAAAAATGCAAAGAACTAAGGATAGACCAATTCCCTTAGGAATTATAAAGCCTGATGAAGCGCTAGGCTTAGGTATTTTGCTTAGTATAATATCAGTTCTTTTATTGGGATTAGCTTCTAATTTATTGGCAAGTTTTTTATTAGCAAGCTCTATTCTCTTTTATGTATTTATATATACAATATGGTTAAAGAGACGAACCTACTATAATATTGTAATTGGAGGAGCAGCAGGAGCTNTACCTCCTTTAATAGGTTGGGTATCTGTATCAGGAGGTGTAAATTCTTTTCCTGTTATATTATTCTTATTAATTTTTATTTGGACTCCTCCTCATTTTTGGGCACTTTCTCTCTTTTCAGAAAATGATTACGGTAAAGTAGGTTTACCAATGTTGCCTAACGTATTAGGAAAAAAAACAACCATTAAAAGTATTATAAAATATTCTTATTTATTGTACTTAGTTTCNCTATTACCTTTTTTCTTAGATTACTCTGGAGTATTATATCTTGTAATAGCAGTCACATTAAATACCTTATTTCTATATATGGCATATTGTATAAAACCTAATGATATTAAGTCTTCAAAAAAACTATTTAAATATTCTATTTTTTATTTATTTATGATTTTTATTGCGTTAATAGTAGATAACTTTTTAACTTTTTATTGGTAGTAATTAATTAAATTGAAAAAAAAATACCTTATAGCACTATTGATAATTTTTTTGGTTATTATAATATACGTTATAACTATTTTAAAAATGTCTGGTTTATGAAAAATTTAAAAAAAAACAACAAAAAGCTTGGTATTTTAATACTTGTCATTCCCGTAGGTATGTTTTTACTGGCTTTTGCTTCAGTCCCACTTTATGATCTATTTTGTAAGGTGACAGGCTATGGAGGCACTATTCAAGAAACCTTTACACCATCAAACATCGTTATAGATAAAGAAATAAAAGTTAGGTTTAATGCAGATAAAGAAAAAAACTTAGGAGTTTATTTTCAACCAATTAAGAGATCAATTATTACAAAGCTTGGTGAAACCAACTCTGTTGAATATAAAATTACAAATAATACAAACAAAGCCATAGAAGCTATTGCTTCTTACAACGTAACTCCTCAAAAAGCAGGAATTTATTTTAATAAGCTAGATTGTTTTTGTTACGAAGAAAATACTATTCTACCTGGACAAACAATTTCTTTACCTGTTACTTTTTTTATTAGCCCTGATTTGTATGATGATCCTAATACTAATGAGATTAAATCTATTACATTAAGCTATACTTTTTTTAATACTAACAATATTAATGTTAGAAAATTTCAATGAGCTAGATTATAATAAATTAATAATTAGAGGTTTAAAATATGTCAAATTCAAAACAATCACACCCTTACCATCTCGTTGACCCTAGTCCCTGGCCAGTAGTAGGTTCCTTATCTGCCTTAGTTCTAGCTGTAGGAGCTATTATGTTCATGCACAAGATAAATTTTGGTGAATGGATTTTTGGTATTGGAGGCTTTTTTGTAATACTTACTATGTTTGGCTGGTGGAGAGATGTAATTAGAGAGGCTGAACATGAAGGTCATCACAATGCATTTGTGTTAATTGGTCTTAGATATGGAATGGCGCTTTTTATAGCCTCAGAGGTTATGTTCTTTGTGGCTTGGTTTTGGGCTTTTTTTGACGCAAGCATATTTGCAGATGAGGCAATTCAATACAGCAGAGTTACTTTTACTGGTGGACAATGGCCCCCACAAGGCGTAGAGACGTTTGACCCTTTTCATTTACCACTTTTGAATACTGTTATTTTGTTAACCTCTGGTACTACTTGTACTTGGGCACATCATGCTTTATTAGAAGGAAAAAGAAAAACTGTTATTTGGGGGTTGGTGGCTACTATAGCATTAGGAATATTATTTACCTTTGTTCAAGCTTACGAATATGGTCATGCGAAATTTGCTTTTGGTGATGGTATATATAGTTCTACATTTTTTATGGCGACAGGATTTCATGGATTTCATGTTCTAGTAGGTACGATATTCTTAATTATCATTCTTTTTAGAACTTTAGCTGGGCACTTTAAGCCTGAACATCATTTTGGCTTTGAAGCTGCTGCATGGTATTGGCACTTTGTNGATGTAGTNTGGTTATTTCTTTTCTTTTCAATTTATTGGTGGGGAGGTTAAAGATTGCAATTAAATGGATACTACGTAATTTTCCATTAAATAATTGTCCTAATTGTTTGCGAGGTAAAGTTTTTAAAGGCATAATTTCTTTTAATCACTATTGTAAAGAGTGTCATATTAATTTTGAAGAAGATAAAATCGGTGATGGTGCTACTTGGATTTCAACATTCCTGTTATGTTTATTAAGCATTCCTCTAGCTCTATTTATCAATTTTTATTTAAACGTTTCTTTGCTTACACTATTTTTATTAATGACAGTAGTCATATTAATTTTAACAACTATTTTATTAAGATTAACAAGGTACTTGCTGCTTAAAAAAATTATAAAATTAGAAAATGAGAAAAAAAAATAAAAATCAAAATTTAATTTCAGTATATTTAGCTTTTTCTGTTGCATTTTTTATACTACTTTGCTTAGGTATGTGGCAATTAAACAAGCACTATTATAAAAGTAATAAAAAAAGTTTAATTAATACCAAGTTAAATGAAGAGCCAAAAAATTTAAATTTTTTTAATTTAAAAATAAGTGGCGCCGAGGTAATTAAAATTAAAGGTGAAATTTTAGAAAATAAATCTTTATTTTTTGAACCAAGAACTCAAAATGGAAAAATAGGTTATCATAAATTAATACCTATCAAAGTTGAAGAGAAGTATATTTTAGTCAATAGAGGATTTACAATCCATAAAGAAAAAAATAAATTAAGTAAAAATAAAACAGAGAGCATTCAGGGAATAATAATTAATTTCCCAAAACCTAAGTTTTTTGAACTTAAAAATAATACAAATAAAAATCAATGGTATACTTTAAAAATAGAAGATATTTCTCAATATTTAAAGATAAAGTTAGAGCCATTTCTAATTTATGAAATAAACAGTTCTAGTAATAAATTGATTAATGTTAAACCTAACTACTTATCTGAAATAAATCACTTAAATTACGCAATTACTTGGTTTATGCTGGCTATTACATTAAGTTTTATTTTTATACTTTTTATAAGGAAACTGGCATATGTTTAAAAGCCATAGACTAATTATAGGCTGTCTTTCTGGAATGTTAGTATTAACTATAATAACTCAAATAATATTAGGAGCTTGGGTCAGATTAACTGGTTCTGGAATGTCTTGTCCTGACTGGCCTTTATGTTATGGATTTTTTTTTCCAAGTTATGAAAAAATAATGCAGCTCGGAGTTTTAGAATACACCTATTTTCAGATATTTTTAGAATGGTTGCATAGAGCAAATGCTGCATTTATTATTGGACCTCTAACTTTATTACTATTTCTATATATTATATTAAATAAAAACGTCAAAAAATCTTTTAAAACTTACTCCTATTATTTGATAATATTACTTGGTTTTCAAGGCCTTTTAGGTGGCTTAACAGTTATGAAATCGAATATACCTTGGTCTGTAGCAATACATTTAGCAAGTGCATTCATGCTGCTTTACATAGCTTTAAGAATATTTCTAATTGCTTTTGAACAAAAGAATTCTAATTTCCTAGTCAAAAGTTTTGAAAAGAATTTGATATACTTATCTGCATTTATGATATTAGTCACAGCATGTGCAGGAGCATTTACTTCTAAGTATGGGGCATCTTTGGCATGTGCTAATTGGCCTTATTGTAATAAAAGTTTATATCCAAATTTAAATGATCAATTTGAAGTTATTCATTTTATTCATAGAGTTTTAGCTTTTTTATTAGTATTGCTGCTAGTATTTTTAATTTATAGATTAAGTAAATATTATAAATATTTTACTCTAACTAATAAAATGGTATTTTTTTTAATTCCAACAATTATTTTTTTTCAAGTATCATTGGGAGCTTTGCTAATAGTCTTTAAAATTCCTATATGGATGGGAGTCTTTCATCAGTTTATGGGACTATTATTATTTAGTGGTTTAAGCGTTTTTATATTTAATGTAAAAGTAAAAAACTAAAATGAAATATACTAGTACCAGGAATAATAAGGCATTTATAGACTTTGAAAGTGTTTCTTTGAAAGGGGTAGCTCCAGATGGAGGCCTTTACTTGCCAAAAGACTGGCATACAGAAAATTTCAGATTTAGTAAAAAGGAAGTCGATTTTGAGAGCATAGCATTCGCAATTATTAAGAATTTTGTAGGAGACATAATTAGTAATACAGACTTGAGAGAAATAATAAGAAAGAGTTATACTAGTTTTTCTTCAAAAAAAATTACACCTTTAAAACAATTAGAGGACAATCACTGGCTTTTGGAATTATTTCATGGCCCAACGTTAGCTTTTAAGGATATTGCTCTTCAACTCTTGGGAAACTTATTTAATTTCTTTTTAGAAAAAAATAATAATCAAATAAATATAATTGGAGCTACATCAGGTGATACTGGTTCAGCGGCATTAGAAGCAGTAAAAAATAATCAGAACATAAATATTTTCATTCTTCATCCTGTTAATAGAGTATCTGATTTTCAAAGAAGACAAATGACTACTGTAAAATCATCAAATGTATTTAATATTGGTATAAAAGGTACTTTTGATGATTGTCAATATATAGTAAAAAAGCTCTTTAATGACAAAGATACAAAAGAAAAAAAATTTGCTTCTATAAACTCTATTAATTGGACAAGAATCATGGCACAAATTACTTACTATATATACGCTGTCATNCAAATAAACCTCTACGAAACCAAGAAAATATCTTTTGCTGTTCCTACAGGTAATTTCGGTGATGCTTATGCTGGTTACTTAGCTAAAAGTAAATTAAATGCCTCTATTGAAAAAATAATTATAGCTACAAATGAAAATGATATATTGGATAGGTTTTTTAAAACAGGTAAGTATTGTAAAAGTAATGTAAAGTCAACTAATACTCCTTCTATGGATATTCAAGTAGCTAGCAACTTTGAAAGGTTGCTATATGATATTATGAATGAAGATAGTAAACAAGTTATGAAAATAATGAAAAACTTTGAATCAAAAAATAGTTTATCTATAAAAAAAAATACCAATAAAAAAATACTAGAAACTTTTAAATCATTTAGTATTAATCAAAATAGAACATTAGAAGTTATAAGAAATATATATGAGAAGTATAATATTATTTTAGACCCACATACAGCAGTTGGCTTTGCTGCTTCATTAGATTACTTAGAGAAAAACAACAAGGAACATACTGTAGTATCTTTAGCCACAGCTCATCCCGCTAAATTTTCTAATGCAGTTTTAAAGGCAATAGGTAAAAAACCTATGTTGCCTAAAAAATATGAAAATATATTTGAATTAGAGGAAAGATGTGAAGTTCTAGATAATAACTATAAACTTGTTAAAGACTTTATATTAAAAAATATATTATAGTAAAGGCGTATTAATGAAAAGGTTAGTAATTGCTCTTCAATCTCTTTTTTCAAGAAAAAGACTATCAGGAAAAAGAGTTTTCCTTCGTCCGGCTAAAAGAAGGGATGCTTTAAAATGGCAAAAATTAAGATTATCCTCAAAAAGTTTTTTATCTCCATGGGAACCAAGCTGGGATGCAGCTTCTTGTTCTAGAAGGGCTTTTATGCGGTACTTAAAAAACTCTAGTTATTTAGCAAATATAGATAGATCTTATTCTTTTTTAATTTTTAAAGAAGAAGATAAGGACCTTATAGGAGGTGTAAATGTATTTAACGTTAGAAGAGGAGTTTCACAAAGTGCTTCATTAGGGTACTGGGTAGGAAAAAGATTTGCTAGAAAAGGTTATATGAAGGAGGCTTTAGAGATTTTATTACCTTCATTATTTATAGACTTAAGACTAAATAGAATAGAAGCAGCAACTTTAAAAGATAATATGGCAAGTAGAGGATTGCTAGAAAAGATTGGATTTGTAAAAGAAGGAATTTGCAGATCTTACTTAAAAATAAATGGTAAATGGCAAGATCATATTTTATATAGCCTGCTAAGTGATGAGTATAAAAGAAAGTTCAAGCAGAACCTGAATAATTAGAAAATTTAAAATTTTGTAATTTATCTTCTTTTAAACCTAAAGTTTTTAAAGCATTTTTCCATTTTACACTATAATTCTTAGAAAATAGTATTTTCTTATTTGCATTTGCAACAAGCCAAGAGTTTTGCTTTAACTCCAAAGCAAGCTGATGACTAGACCACCCAGAGTATCCAATCAAAACCATGAACTTTGATGGTCCATTACCAGAGGATAGGTCTTGTAAAATTTTTTGATTACTTGAAAGTACTAAGTTATTTTTAAGTATAGTTTTTTCTTCATTTGTTTCGTAGTCATTAGAATGGAGTATAAATCCTTTATCAAATTCAACAGGGCCACCATAGTGAACTGTATATTCTTGATCTTTTTTAATATCGTATTCTTTTTCATTATAGAAAGCACTCTTTAAGTTTAGACTTGCTGCTGGTTTATTTACGATTACACCCATAGAACCTGAGATATCATCAGAAATCATATAAATAAGCGTTTGAGAAAACCTTGGATCGCTTATGTTAGGAGAAGCTATTAAAAACTTACCCGCTAAAGAAAAATAATTTTTATTTTTTTCATCCACTATGTAACATACTATATTAATTTGTTATAAATATAATAATGTATTTAAAATTTTTTTTAACATTTTTTTTCTTGTTTTCCTACTCCACCTTATATGGAATAGAGTCTAATACTGAGTTATTTGAAGAAACAGAAGTTAAGATTATATTAGGAAAAAAAGATGAACGAGTATTAGATATAGGATTAGATTTTTCAATTCCTAAAGGTTGGAAAATTTATTGGATTTATCCTGGTGATACTGGTCTTCCCCCTGAGTTAACGCTATTAAATTATAAAAATTATTCATTTTTGACTCCAAGTTGGCCATTTCCAGATGAAGAATTTGATGAAAGTATTAAGCTAACTTCAAGAATATATAAGAATAAAATAATTATACCTTATAAATTTACTTTAAAAGATAATATAGCTAAAGAAAAAAAATTAGAGTTTAATCTTGACTATCAAGTATGTAAAGACATATGTATTCCAGTTTCTACTAAATTGTTATTAGAAATTCCAGAAAAAAATTACTTTAACAAAGAAAATATGGATAAATTAAATATTTCTTTAAATAAGGTTCCAAGTGCTTCAACATCTATAAATAATCAAATAGAGGCAATAAAAATAGAAAAAAAAAAAAATTATATTGAAAGTTAATAATATCAATTTTCCAAAAGTTAAAGATAACGATATCAGTGCAATTTTACATAATAAGTATTTCCCTACACTTAGAACTACTAAAGTAAAAGCTATAGGAAATAAAATAGAAGTTACCCTCGAAAGTGAAGAAGAAATAATTTTAAATGAAGAAATATCTAAAGTTTTTTTAAAGCTAGATAATAATTACTTTTTCAGCAAGGTAATAGTAAAAAATATAAAAAATAATAATCATTTAAATAATAAAAAAATATATATTATTTTGATAACAGCGTTTTTTGCAGGATTTGTACTTAATTTCATGCCGTGTGTGCTGCCAATTTTAGGAATAAAAATTAATAATCTTTTAAAACAGTCAGAAACTAGAAATAGAAGAATAGTAAAATTATCTTCTTTTTACGTAAGCCTCGGAATAATTTCAATGTTCTTAGTTTTTTGTCTAACCGCCATCTTGCTAAGAGTAATTGGAATAAACCTTGGATGGGGAATGCAATTTCAAAGTCCTATTTTTCTTCTTTTTCTAATTATTTTATTACTTTTATTTTCTATTATTGCCTTTGATTTAATAAAAATTAATTTTTTACAAAAGTATATGAAAATAAGCTTATTAGAAAAGCAAGTTTTAAAAAACAATATTTTTATTAGTAACTTTTTCACAGGAATTTTAAGTACATTATTAGCTACTCCTTGTACAGCACCCCTAGTTGGAACTGCCATATCCTTAGCATTATCTCAAAGTTATGGCCTCTCTGTTATAATTTTTCTATTAATGGGACTAGGAAAGTCAGCACCTTATATTATTTTTATATTTAGACCTAGTATTCTTTGGTACCTTCCTAAGTCAGGAGTCTGGACTAAATATTTTAAGGCCTTTACAGGAATCCTTTTAATAATATCCTTAGTTTGGTTAATTAGTTTATTAATAAAACATTATCCTGGTTATAAATTAAGTGATAATGACGCCTACAATTCCAAAGGTAATTGGCAAGAGTTTAATAAAGATAAATTAAATTATTATCTAAATAATAATGAGAAAGTTTTTATTGATATTACAGCAGATTGGTGTCTAAATTGTAAAGTAAACAAGAAGTTAGTATTAGATAATAAAGAGGTGCTAGAATTTTTTAAAAAAAATAACATTAATTTAATGAGAGCAGACTGGACATTTCCTGATAATAATATCTTTGATTTCTTACAAACTTACAACAGATATGGAATACCTTTTAATATATTTTTTTCAGAAAAATATAAAGAGGGTTTTATTTTTAATGAAATTTTGAATAAAACTCAATTAATTAAAATACTTTCAGATTAATCACAGATTAGATATTCTTAAATCTATTGCTTTGTTGGCTAGCATATCAGCTTTTTCATTTCCAAAATTACCGTCATGTGCTTTTACCCAATACCAATTTATATTATGATAATTGTTAAAAAAATCTAATTCTTTCCANAGGTCAACATTNTTAACTAATTTTTTTTGTTTATTNTNCCAATTATTNTTTTTCCAAGNGTTTATCCATAAAGTTATACCTTGTTTTAAATAATTACTATCCGTATAAACTTTTAAATATTCCTTATCTTTAAACATTTTAAGTGCTTCAATGGCAGCAGTTAATTCCATACGGTTATTTGTGGTACTAATTTCATAGCCAAAGATTTCTTTTTTTGAAGAACTATTTAAAATGATATAGGCTCCCCAACCTCCTTCTCCAGGGTTTCCTTTGCAGGCTCCATCTGTATATATAGTGATATTTTCTTTTTTTTCTTGTTCCATATTGCTAAATTACANATCTCTAGTTTATAATATATATANATTAAATTTAAAAAAAGGNAAAGAAATGAGACNAAANTATTANGNAGGATTAGCTATAATTCTTTTCTTTTTTTCTTCATGTTCTAATTTTAATAATATATTTAAAGATGAAAAAAAGGTAGATATATCTGAAAAAAACTCTAAGCTAGAAAAAATTTGTCCTGATTATTATATACCTGAAGAAACTAAATATTTACTTAACAAAACGAAAGAGAAAGTTCTTAAAATAAGTGGAGTCAAACTCACTTGTAAAATAGTTAAAACCACGAAAGATAAAAAAAATAATAAAATAATTATAAATCAAACTATTTATTATCANNTTTTAAAGAAAAAAATNNGACTTAGTAAAAATAATAACTNTGTNTATATAGCATTNGTAGATNAAAAAAATAATAATATAAATGNAAAAATTTTNTCAAAAATTAATNTAGGATCNTATAAAGAAGTTAANGGNAACATATACTTTAAAAATANTAATACNTTTCAAATTAATAATAATNAAAAAAATAAAAANCTTACTTTTTACTATGGTTTTCAAAAATAATTACTTATAATATTTAATATGAGAGCATTAGTTATAGGAGCAGGTATATCCGGTGTAACCTCTTCATATTTCTTATCACAAAATAATATAGATGTTACATTGGTTGAAAGCAGAAGGTACCCTGCAATGGCAACTAGCTATGCAAATGGAGGTCAACTATCTGCTAGTAATGCAGAAGCATGGAATAGCTGGTATAATGTAAAAACAGGATTAAATTCATTTTTTAGTAATCGTCATTCTTCTGTAATAATTAATCCTACACCTTCTGTAAAAAAACTAATGTGGTTTTTTAAATTTATTCAAAATATTAAAAATAGTAAAACAATAACTTTTGATATATGCAAAATGGCTATAAAAAGTATTAAACTTTATGATGAGATAGCTAAAAGAGAAAGCCTTGACTTTAATAAATTAGATAAGGGAATTATTCATCTATATATGAATGAAAAGCATACGGAGAATGCAAAGCATATAAATAAAATTTATAATAAAGCAGGTCTAAAAAGATTTCAAATTACTCATGAAGAACTTTATAAGTTGGAACCAGCTTTAAAAAATAAAAAATTAGATAGTATTTTTTATACTCCTAGTGATAAAAGTGGAGATATTCATAAATTTTGTAGAGATTTAACGGAAAAAATGATTAAAAAAGGAAAACTAAAGCTATTAAATTATAATGTAGAAAATCTAAAGGAATTCTCAGAACAATATGATTTAATTATAATTTGTGCAGGGGTATATTCTCAGTTTTTGGCAAAAACAATAGGAGACAACCTAAATATTTATCCAGTAAAGGGATATTCAATTACTATAAATAATCCTGGCTACAACACACCTACTGTTAGTTTGTTAGATGATTTTAAGAAAATAGTTACATCTAGATTGGGCAATGATAGACTAAGAGTTGCAGGTTTTGCTGAGTTTAATGGCTATAATTTAGATATTATACAGAGCAGAATAAGGCCACTTATAAAGTGGTGTACAGAAATGTTTCCTGACATAAATACAAATGATATTAAGCCATGGGCTGGTCTTAGACCAATGACTCCAAACATGCTTCCTATAGTAAAAAAGAGTAAAAATAACTCTAAAGTTTGGTATAATACTGGACATGGACATCTAGGATGGACCCTAAGTGCTTATACTGCTAAAGAGATAGCTAATAAGATTATTAAAAACTATTAGTTTAATATTTTTTTAGTTTGCTCAATGGAGTCCTGCATAATTACATGCTGGTTACTTTCACTAAGTTTATCCTTTAAAACTTTTTCAGCAACAGAGGATGCTTTGGAAACAATATCTAACCTGATTTCTTTAATAGCTTGGTTTTCTATTACTTTAATTTTTTCAGTTGCATCTTTTTCTAATAACTCTATTTGAGCTTCAATTTTTTTTGTATTTTCACGTAAAATTTCATAAGATTTATTTTTACTACTATCAATAATTTCTTTTATTACCAAGTCTAAATCTTGAACTTTTTTTGTTTCTAAAGCAAGTAACTCTTTCGCATCGCTGTGTAATTTTTTTGCTTCATCAATTTCATTTTTTATTTCTAGTATTTTATTATCTAAAAATTCAGTAAACTTTCTTAATATTATTTTTCCAAAAAGTAAAAAAAATAGTATGAAAGANATAGCTACCCATATTTGAGGNTCAGAAAAATNAATTTNCATATCAAANTTCTTTCATTTTTGAAGTTTCTTGTTTNATAAAATCTATNTCACTTTTACTTAGACCTTTTCCTATAACTTTTTCAAGAATACTAGAAGATAAATTTATTGATACACTATTAACTTCATTTTCAATATTTTTTTTATATTCTTTTACTTCATTTTCTGCTTTATTAATCTTTTGAATTATTCTTTTCTTAACAGTATCTAATTGTAAATTAAATTCATGGCTAGCTTTCTCTAATGTATTCTTTGTAATTTCAGATGCTTGGTTTTTAGCGTGAAGAACTTTTGACTCGTAATCTAGTACTGTTTTTTCTATTTGATCTTTTAGTAACTCAGTTCTTTCTATATCATTTGCTATTTTATTCTTTCTAAGTCTAATATTATCCCTAATTCTTGGAAGGACCAAAAAATTCATGCATAGATATAATAATAAAAAAGTAATTACTAACCAGAATAATTGAGAAGGGAATGTTTCAGCATTAAACTGAGGCATTCCCTCTGCAGATAAGGCCTTTTTAGAGAAAAATAAAGTAACTAAATAAATTAATATTAGTTTTTTTTTTTTAACTAGCATAATTAGAATGCAAAGAGTATTAGAAATGCAATTAATAATGCAAATAATGCTATAGCTTCTGTAAGTGCAAAACCTAATAAAACATTTCCAAAAACTTTTGGAGCTGCTGATGGGTTTCTTATTGCTGCAGATACATAGGCAGCAAATATATTACCAATTCCGATACCTGCACCTGCAAGTGCTATTGTTGCTAATCCTGCTCCTATCAATTTTGCTGCTTCTACTTCCATTTTATATCCTTTCTTAAATAATTAATGATGTAAGTGTAATGCATCGTTTAAATATAAACAACACAATATAGTAAATACATATGCTTGTAATACGGCAATCATTATTTCAAATCCAGTAAGTATTACAACTAGTAATAAAGGGGCCCAACCGCCTAAAAATCCTAATAATACTATAAAGGATGCNAAAACTTTTAACATTGTATGGCCTGCCATCATATTAGCAAATAATCTTAAACTCAAACTAATAGGTCTTACAAAGTAAGAAATTACTTCTATAGGTATTAAAATAGGTAAAAGTGCATATGGAACTCCACTAGGTACAAAGAACTTTAAAAAACCAATTCCATGTTTAGCTAAACCTATTAGTGTAACAGCTAAAAAAATAAACCCCGCTAAGCCAAATGTAACTATAATATGACTTGTATATGTGAAATTATATGGAACCATACCTAAAATGTTTCCAAATAAAATAAATAAGAATAAAGTAAAAATAAAAGGAAAAAAGATTTTTCCTCCACTACCTACATTATCTCTAACCATACTAGCTACAAAGTCATAAGACATTTCTACTAAAACTTGCAATCTTCCTGGAATATTAGGNTTTTTCCCNGAACCCAAATAAAAAATTANAGTTGCNACTAAAATAGATAGAATCATTGATAAAGCAGAATTTGTTAAAGAGATATCAATGCCTTCTAATTTAATTTCATAAAGGTTAGAAATTTCAAATTGATGTAAAGGTCCCTTATCTGCTGCCATATAATTTTCCGTTATTTAAAATATCCATATTTTTTTAAGCTTTTATACATATTATAAAAACCTACAATTGTTCCTACAATAAAAAAGATTATAAACATTAATGGTTTCGTTTGTAAATAATTATCAACCAATAAACCTAAAAAAACTCCTAATCCTATGCCAGTTATTAATTCAATGCTTATATTCATAGCCATACTGTAGAATTTAGGATTAATTTTATTATTAGATGATAATATTTTCTTATTTTTATTCTTTAATTCTTTAATTTTAAGGTCAATTTCTTTTATTTTATTCATTATATACTTATTCTGCTGCAAACTCAGGTTCTAGTTTATCCAAATTAACAGATACTAGCTTAGAAACACCTGGCTCACTCATAGTTACTCCATAAATCTTGTTCATATAGCCCATTGTAATTTTATTATGCGTAACTACTAAAAATTTTTTATTAATAACATTGGAAGAATCTTTTAGTAAATTACAAAATCTTTCAACATTAAAGTCATCTAATGGAGCATCCACTTCATCTAAAATACAAATAGGCGTTTGTCTATTAATAAAAGTTGAGAAAATTAAGGCTAGTGATGCTAATGCTTTCTCACCTCCTGATAAAAGTGAAAGTCTTTGTAATTTTTTTCCAGGAGGTGAAACCATAAGTTCTAGCCCGGCTTCTAATGGATCCTCTGAGTCTGTAAGTTCAAGGTAAGCTTTTCCTCCATCAAAAAGTTTTTTAAATAAGTCAGAGAAAGTATTATTTATACTTGTAAAAGTATTAAAGATTCTATTTCTAGCTTCTTTATTAAGTTCTTCTATAGCCTTTTCCAATTTCCTTGCCGCATTGTTAAGATCTTTTTCTTCTACTAGAACAGCATTAATTTTATTTTCTAAATCATTAAGTTCTTTTTCTGCGGATAAATTTATATCATCTACAGAATCAATTTTACTTTTTAGATTTCTTAAGTTTGCTTCTTCATTTTTAATATTAATATTAGAAAAATCAGAGTAATTAATATTATTATTTATTATTTCTTTTGTTAGCCTTAAGTCAACTTCTACTCTATCTATTTCTGTTTTAATGAAGGAATCTAATTGTTCTAGTTGTGTCTCTTTTCGTATACTATCTTCTTTTAATTCATCCAATTTAAGCTTAGTATTTTCATATTTTTTTAATATTGACTCTAATTCAGATTTTTTTTCATTAATTAGTTTTTCCAATTTTTTCACTTTTTCTTTATTCACGTTAATGCTTTTTTCTAAATCTTTAATTTTAAGCTCAGAGTCATTTGGTTTTGATAATAGTATATTTTCTTCATAATCAGCTTTTTTTATATCATCATTTAGAGTTAAAAGAATATTTTGAGTATTTTTTATTTGTTTTTGAGTAGCATTTATTTCTTCTTCTATTTTTTCTTTTCTTATAGTCTCTTCATTTATTTGTTTTTTATTTATTTCAAACNCAATCCTAAAGTTCTCAAATTNNTTTTTAATTAAGGAATTCTCTTTNCTTTTAATTGATACACTTTTTTTTAAATTAACTATAAAGCCGCTTTCTTTAGTTATAATACTTTCCAATGATTTAATATCAGAATTTATTACTTTTTCTTGTTGTATTTTATCGGCTATGAGATTCTTTTCTTTATTAATTTCATCAAAATGTATTTCTTTTTTATTTGTTTTAAGAAGTAATTCTTTTTCTATATCAATTAAGTTAGAGTTGTTCGACATTATAAAGGCATCAGTATCTTCAATTTTCTTTGTAACTTCCTTTATTTCTAATTCAAGTTTTTTAAACTTTTTATCCATAAGATCTTTAATATTGTGAAGCTTATCAATTTTTATGTTCTCACTTTTAAGTTCTTTTTCTAGGTCAATTAGCTTTGTGGTGCTGATAATCCTCTTATATGTAATTGTTTTACTTCCATCCTTAATAAACAAACCATCCCATCTCCATAGCTCTCCATTTTTAGATACTAATATTTGGCCTGGTTTCAAATCTTTCTGAAATTTTATTCCATCCTCTTTATTATTTACTATTCCTAGATGAGATAAAAATAATTGAATTTCTTTTGGTCCTTTTACATATTTAGATGCAGGTATTACTTTCTCTGGTAGTTCATAAGTTTTTTCAGAAGCTGCTTTATTCCATATAACTGATGACTCATTATCATTAGATGCCTCTATTCCATCTCCTAGAGCAAGATAAAAGGCTAATTGGAAATTTTTATCAACAATTATATTTTTCAGAATATTTTTATTGGTATTTTTAAAACCTAATGAACTATAAACAGATATTTGATTTTTTATATTATTAATTTTTTTATTTTGCTGTTCTATTTGTTGTATTAACTTTTCTATATCTTTATTGGTAGTTAGGGATGACGTATTGAATTCTTTTAATTTATCCTTGTTTTTATCAAGTTTAATTTTTAATTCTTTATTTTCATTAGTGATTTTGAATTTATTTTTATCAATATCTAGAAAATAGTCTGTAGTTTTATAAGTATTTTCTTTTTTATTTAATGACTTTTTTAATATATTTATTTCAGTATTAAGTTCTGTAAGTTTTTTTTGAAGCAATAGTTTTTCATATTCTTTATTTGTTACTATCTCTTTTTTATTAATTAATTTAGAAGAATCAAGTTGCAGAACCTCAGTCGAACCTGAAAGTTTTTCTTTTAGTTTATTATATTGATTTTCTTTATTTTTATAACTTCTATCATTATTAACACTTACATAATTTATTAATTCATTTTCTAGTTGATTTAACCTTGATAAGGAGTTTTCTAGTATTTCATTTTGAAATCCTTGATTTTTTTTTATTTGCTCTTTTAGATTTTTTAAAGATTCTAATTGTTTTGAATTATTAATAATTTCAATATTAATTTTTTCTATACTATTTACTTTATTAAGGTTTTCTTGATTTATTATTCCACTTTCTTCATGAAGCTTATTCAAACCTTTTGAAACACTAATTTTTACTTTTTCTAATTCTTCAAGAGAGGAAACTTTTTTTGCATATTTATTAGAAACTTCTTCTAAGTTATCTTTTATTTTTTTACTATTAAGCGTTGCTTTTTGTAATTTTGCAAAAGCTATTTCTTTATTAAGTTTTAATATTTTGTCGTTTGTTTCTTTATATTTTCTTGCGGTATCTGCTTGTTTTTTTAACTTTGCAAGCCGTTCTTTGTTATCTAATAGGATATCTGAAAGTCTTGACAGATTTCTTTTTGTTGCTTCCAGTTTATTAATACTTTCTGTTTTTCTTGCACTTATTCCTGATATACCTGCTGCTTCATCTAGTATTTTCCTTCTTTCAGAAGGTTTTTGTATTATAAGATTTCCAACAGACCCTTGGTCAATTATATTTGATGCTCTCGAACCTGAGGATAAGTCTGCAAACAAAAACTGAACATCCTTAGCCCTTACTTCCTTGCCATTAATTCTATACGTTGATCCAGTATCTCTTATAATTTGTCTTTCAACCTCAATATTTCCTGACTTTACATATTTCTTACAAGAAGATGATATGTCTTTAGTGGTTACTTTAAGAAATAGGGTTACAGCCGCAATGTTTTTAGAAGCTTTAGTTGTACTACCACTAAAAATAATGTCGTTCATTCCGGAACCTCTTAAGCTTTTGGAAGAGTTTTCACCCATTACCCATTTTATTGCTTCAACTACATTAGACTTTCCAGAGCCATTTGGCCCTATAATTCCATTTAAGCCACAATCAAAGGATAAAGTAGTCTCATCACAGAAAGATTTGAATCCTAATAATTTTATTTTACTTATATACAAGTTACACCATTACTTATATATATATATACTAAATATAGTATTTATAAGCAAAGGAATTTCTATATATATGCGATATTATTTAACTAATTTTTCAAGTAATTCATAATTAAATGGTTCTTCAATTTTTTTTCCATTTAAAAAGAAAGAGGGTGTTGAATTTACACCATTTTTTTGACCTTCTAATCTGGTTGCTATAATTTTACTCCAAGTTTTTTTATTTACTTCACTTTTATCATCTATACATCCTAAAATTTTATCTAAAGTAATTCCGTGAACTTTCAATGAACTATGTATAGCACTGTAAAACTTTCCACTATTATTAGCTTCTATTACCCACTCTTTCTGATTTCTATAAAGAGTTGATAGTATTTCGTAATATTGTTCTCCTGAAAAGCAATTGGCAACCATGGAAGCTAACATAGCAGGTTTATCTAAAGGAAAGTCCTTATAAATAAACTTTAATTTACCAGTATCTATAAAATCTTTTTTAATTTTAGAAAATTCATTATTATGAAAATTTGCACAATGAATGCATGACATTGATGCATATTCAACTAATATATAGCTTGCAGAATTGCTGCCTAGCTCATTTGAAGAGCTACTAGAAAGTTCGGCTTCCGATTTTGTTAATGAAATAAAGCTATATAGTGTCAATAGCAATACAGTTAAAACTTTAATTGGTTTAATATTTATTAGCATAATCTTTTCTCCAATAATATTATATAATCATTAAAAATATTTTTGTACTACAAAAATTTTTTTTATACTGTCCTCATAGCCAAGAATATTATCTATTTTATTTATATACATTTGATTAGAATAGGAAAAGTCTAATAAGATATCATTGCTTACTTCTACCTTAAGCTCTTGGTCTCTAGTTATTTTTAAAGGGTTAGATTTTTTATAATAATCTTTTCCTACTATTTCTTCCCAATTTTCCATAATAATAATAAGCCTAGTATCTTTCTTTTTATAAATTTTTCTTTTTATATTTTGCGTAATAGTATTAAGGTTTTTAAAGTAATCTTTCATAACAACATGAATAACATTAGAATTAAAACATTACAGAGAAAAATGAAATTATACTACAAAAAAAGTAGTAGGGCACTTCCATGGAGAATAAAAAATCAAAAAAATCAGGATCCCTACAAAACTTTAATATCAGAAATAATGCTTCAGCAAACTAGAGTAAACGCAGTTTTAGATTATTATAAAAACTTTTTAAAAAAATTTCCTGATCTTAAATCTTTAGCATTAGCTAATGAAAATGATATTCTAATAGCTTGGTCAGGTTTAGGTTATTATAGAAGAGCTCGCAATTTACACAAAACTGCAAAGATAATTTTTAAAGAATACGAAAGTAAAATACCTTCAGATAAAATTGTATTAAAACAGCTTCCAGGAATAGGAGAATATACTTCTTCTGCGATAGCAAGTTTTGCATTTGGAAAAGAAGAACTGGTAATAGACACAAATGTAGAAAGATTTATTAAA
Organism: Alphaproteobacteria bacterium TMED93; assembly: GCA_002171495.2. Classification (GTDB taxonomy): domain Bacteria; phylum Pseudomonadota; class Alphaproteobacteria; order TMED109; family TMED109; genus JAYYAX01. The sequence goes on along the minus strand of NHEU02000036.1, from coordinate 40,983 downwards.
AGAATATTTGATATTAATGCTAACAAACTAAGCCCTATTAGGATAAAAGAACTTGGAGAAATAATTTTTCCCAAAAAAAATAGAGGTGACTTTGCTCAGGCAATAATGGACTTTTCTAATGATTACTGTACTAAATTAAGTCCTAAATGTAGTTCATGTATTATATCTCAATATTGTGAATACAAAGGGTTTGATGATTTAAAAAAAATAAAACAAAAAAAGAATAAAAAATATTGTATTAGTTATTTTATTTATGATTCAAAAGAATTATTTTTAATAAGAAGGAAGCCTGTCGAAGAAATATTAGGAGGCATGTATGAAGTTCCTTCAAGTATATGGAAAAGTAATAAAAAGGTTGCAGATATGGAGGTAATTAAACTAGATAAAAATTATAATCCTATGTTTCTAAAGAATACAATTAAACATGAATTTTCTCATTTTACACTTTTTTCAAAAGTAATGATTATAAAAAAAGAAAAAATTATGATAAAAATAGTATTAAAGGAAAATGGGTAGATAAAAATACAATAAAAAAATACCCAATATCAAATTTAACAAAAAAGATAATTAATTATTCACTTGAGGAAGTTGCTTCTCTTAGAAAGTTTCTATGATCATTTATTGATATAACTTTATTATTTTGNCTTACATACCAGTAGGTCCAGCCATTACAAGAAGGTTTGTTTTGAACGTAAGCGCCGACTTTGTGAATAGAGCCTTCAACTTTTTTAAATTTTAAGTTACCGTTAGACAAAACAGTAGCTTTAATACTTTCTCTTGAATTAAAAATTTTTTCTCCAGGTTTTATAAGCCCTTTCTTCAAAAGGTTAGAAAAAGGTACTTTTGTAGAAGAATTATTAGTATCAATTTTTTCTATAACTGATGTGTCAATAGGTTTTATTTTCATTATTCTTCTTTTTGCTGCATGCATATAAATAGGATTATTATCAATTCCTATAAATTTCCTGCCTAACTTTTTGCACACTGCTCCTGTTGTTCCAGTTCCAAAAAAGGGGTCTAAAACTATATCTCCTTGTTTTGTTGATGCTAGTATAATTCTAAAAAGCAATTCTTCTGGTTTCTGAGTGCTATGCAAGGTTTTATTTAGACTGTCCTTTAACCTTTCTTTTCCTTGACAAACTTTAAGATTCCAATCTGACCTCATTTGTTTATCATTATTCATTTTTTTCATAGTGTGATAATTAAAAGTATATTTAGACTTTTTTGATTTTGTTGCCCAAATCAATACTTCATGGGCATTTGTAAATCTTGTACCTTTAAAATTAGGTAAGGGGTTTACTTTATTCCAAATAATGTCGTTTAACACCCAAAAGTTCAAATTTTGCAGATGAAACCCTAGTCTGTATATATTATGGTAGGTTCCTATTAACCAAATAGTTCCATTCTTTTTTAAAATCCTTTTACATTCACTAAGCCACAGATTAGTAAATTCGTCATATTCTTTATAAGATGAAAACTTATCCCAGGTTTCTTTAACACCTTTTACTACGGTCATATCTGGTCGTCTTAGTTCTTTTGTTAATTGTAAAAAATATGGAGGATCACAAAAAATCATATCTAAGGACTCTGTTTCTAGACATTTTAATTCTTCTAAAGTATTACCTAATATGAATTTAGAATTCCTAATTTTAAATTTTTTTACCTGATTACTCATTACTACTATTTAATTTCAATTTTATATGATTTTCTATGAAAATCAGTTATACCATAAAGTTTTACTGCTAGTAAATGTTCTTTTGTTCCGTAACCTTTATTTTTATCCCATTTATAAAGTGGGTGTTTAAAGCTTTGAAGAATCATAATGTTATCCCTTATAAATTTTGCTACTATTGAAGCAGCAGCTATAGATACATAGTTGCAATCACCTTTAACAATACTTCTGCAATCGTATTTTATATCTAGTTTTATATTCCCATCTATTAGTATTAAATCTTTACGACAGATATTTGATAAAATACTCTGCTTAATTGCAACTTTGGTTGCATTTGAAATTCCAATTTCATCTATCAATTTTGCATCCACACACCCTGTTCCAATATATGCACTATTAATTATATTTCTGACAATTTTTTTTCTTTGTTTCATATTTGTTTGTTTAGAGTCTTTAATATTATAGGGAATTGTCTTATAGTCTTTAAATATAACAGATGCAACGACAAGGGGACCAGCAAGAGCCCCTCTTCCAACTTCATCTACTCCACATGCTAACTTTTTCATTTTATTATCTATTTTCTTTAAACCAACATATAAATAATAGAAGTAGCAATAAAGGCATCATTAATAACCAATTAAAGTATTCTTTATTAATAAAGGTATCTTTCTTTTGTACATTTTTTTCAAGTATGCCTATCCAATTATTTCCAGCAATATTATTTTTACTGTATATCTTTGTAATTTTAGGAATACCATCCCCTAACCAAGTAATACTGTATGGGTATTTTTTATTTTTTTTAAAAAAAGAATTTATTAAAAAAGTTGATGATAAAACTTTTTCTAACTCTTTACTTTCAGTTATACCTAAATAAAAATTTTTTTTTATATTATTCACCTCCAAATTAAACTTCCCATATTCCTTGCTTTCAAACTTTCCAATTAAACTTCCATTTTTATCATCTTGCATTAAAGCGGAAAAACTTTTACCAGAAGGAGGGGTGATAATAGCTGTTGTATTTCCTACATTGATACTATTTAGGTTTAAAGTTACAAGGCTTTCATTTTTAAAAACCTCCAAATAATTTTCTTGTAGCTCGGGTGTTTTTAACAACCAGTGCATAGTATTCCTTAATAACTCTAACAGAGGACCTTTATTTTCTCTATCTTTTTTCCAAATCCAACTTTGATCAGATAATATTTGTGCAACCCTTCCTTTTGAAACTTCATTGATAATTAAAAGCGGATAATTATCAGCTTTCATCAAAGTTTTTCCAGAAACTTTATCAGCTTTAATGAAACTGTACCATTTCCCCCATTGCCTTTCTGTAAATGACTTTTCCAACTTATTAGTTATGGGGTGTCTTTTTCCATAATTTGTTAAGGTGGGAAGAAAAGAACCTAAAACATACTCTTGAGGCTTAGTGGGTAAGATATTTGCTAAAGGGGAGTTCAAAAGACTCCTGTCTGTAAGATACTCTTTACCAGATATATTTAAAATAGCTCCTCCATCAATTACATAATCAACTATATTATTCAAATATTTTTTTGGAAGAATACCTTGAAGAGAGTATTGGTCTAGAATTATTAAACTAAATTTACTTATATCTGCAGAAAATAGTTCTTGAGAAGGAAAAGGTATAAGTGCTAACTCTTTTACAGGGGTTAAATCTCTTTTAGATGGAGGTCTTAAAATAGTAAAATGTAAGAGCTCTATGGATGGGTCTGAATTGAGAATATTTCTCCAATTTCTCAATCCCATATTTGGTTCACCAGAAATTAACATTACTCTTAGTTTTTCATGTATTCCATTAATCTTTAAAACTCTATAATTATTTGAAAACGTTATCTCATCAGGGTGATTGCTAATTTTAATTTCAAGCAAATTCTCCCCTGCATGAGATATTGGTAATTTTATTTCATGATAAATATTAGGAACAAAGTTTTTGGTTAAAACATTTACTCCATCTAAAAAAAAACTAGCCTCAACTTTGCCATTATAATTTTCGTCACTTGCTTTGAATTTAAAATTTATTGGTTTACCAACTATTGCATACTCAGGCACACTTTCTGTAATAATAGAACGGTCTCTTTCATTTTTCTCTCCTAATAGGAAAAAGTGTATAGGTATATTTATAAAGTCAGCTTCTATTTTTTCTAAATCATGGATAATTCCATCAGTTACAATTATAACGCCTGCAACTCTATCTTTTTCTATTGTTTGAAAGGATTTTTGTAATTTTGTAATTATTTTTGTATCTATTTTTTCATCATTTATATTATTTAAATTATCTACTTCTATTTCTACTATTTCTAATTTCTCAACTTGTTTTGCTTTCTCTTTAATAGCTGATTTAACTTTTAGCAATTGTTCTAATTTTTTTGTTTCTATAACACTTTGTGATTTATCATAAATTAGTATCAAGATATCTTTATGATAAAGTTTTTTCATACTATTAATTAAAGGATTCAAAGCCAAAAGTAGCAAAATTAAAAATATAAAAGCTCTAAGAAAAAAATGCTTTAAATGGAAAAACAAATATAATGTTGAAATTACTATAAATATTAAAGCCAAGAAAAAAGTTGTTTCATAGGAAAACAGCGGGTATAGATTTACTTCCATATATAATTACTTTCTTTTTAACCTTTCTAGAATTGATTTACTGTGAACTTGATCTGATTTATAATTACCTGTTAAAGAGTACATTAAAAGGTTAATTCCAAATCTGTAAGAAATTTCTCTTTGCCTTTCTCCTCCTGGAACTGCTTGAAAAAGATGATAGTTGTTTTTATCTTTAGCCCATGCACCAGCCCAATCATTTAGACCAACNATTGCTGAGGTTACACCATCTTNTGTCTCTAGGTTGTCATTTTGAATTAAAAGTATTCTATTGTCCCAGCGACCAGAATATTTATTTAATAAGTAATAACTTTTTTTAAGAGTATGGTTTTTTGGGATGCTTTGAAGGTTTTTAATGCCATAGGAAGTTAAAAGATTTTTAATTTCTTCTATATTATTTCTATTAATATTTGAATACGATTTTGAAAAATCTAAAACGTCAAATAAAATTATACCGCCTGAGTCAAAATAATTATTTATTTTATTTATAATTTCTTTTGATAACTTTGGTTTAGAGTTCTTTATTTGCCAATATATTAAAGGATAGTAAAATAATTCTTCTTCTAATATATTGACCTCTTTTACACCTACGGGGTTTAAAGAAGTTCTTNCAATAAGGTTTATTCTAAGTTCCTCTAATCCACTAAATGCAATTTGATTTAATAATTTATTATCTGTTTTAATATATGCCAAATATAGATCAGTATAGCGTTCATTAGCTTCTAAATTTTTTCCATAGAATAGAATAATTACTAAAAAAAATAAAATTGATAAATGCTTACCTTTTTTTAAAAAAGTTAAAAATAAAATATTNTTTTTTAGTATTAAATTTATTAACATATCAATTAAAAACATAATAAATACTAAACAAAGTATAAAGTTTTTTAGTTCTATAACTGACTTTTTGTAATTATTTTTAATTTTTATTTCTTTATCAATAGAATCAAAAAACCCTTGAGTATTCAAGTTTCCAGACAAATTAAGAGCAATTGATAGTTTATTATCTTCATAAATTCCTGCAGGTTGGTCTGAAGAGGGAAAGATTTTTTTATTAGAATTAAAATTTAAATAGTAATTCTTTTTTGGTGATGCAAGTACTCCAGTAGAGTTAATCTCATACCTTATCTTCATTTCTTTTGAAGGCAATTCTTTTTCTGTTTTAGAAATTAATAATAGCTTTAAAATTAAATCTTCAAATAAACTAGATAAGGGCAAATTAGACCATTCATTATTTGAGGTAATATGAAATAATATTACTTTACCTTCTCCTACTGGCTTCATTGTAATTAAGGGGCTTTGATCTTCTAAGGAAGCAAGGGTAACAATGCTTGAATTAAAACTATCTAAAATCAGTTGCTTGTCAAATTTTAAATCTTTAGGTACTTTTAAAGAACTAAATATAGAATTTTTTTTAAAGGAATCAATGGAAAGGTTGTTTTGAAAAGACAATTCTTTTCCTATTCTTCTTGCAGAAATAAAGTCTTTTTCCCCATCCAAAAAAATATCACTCTGACCTATTATTTTATTATCTGAAAATCTAATCAATACTCCACCACTATATATCCAGTCTTTTAATTCTTTTATTTCTGACTCTAGTAAAATCTTATAGGAGGGTAAAAAGATTACTGACGTATTCTTTTTTAGGAGTTTATTTATAGAGCCTTGAAAGGTTAAATGAGAATTATTAAGAATTTTTTTTAAATAATATACAGAAGATAACAAAGGTTTTTCTATAGCATAATTTTCTTCAACAATTATACCAACAGGGATTTTTTTTCTAAAGTCATCTAAATAATAAAATGCTGCAGCATGGTTTTCATTAAATATTTTTATTAAAAAGAATTGATTTATAACTTCTAAAGGAAACTTTTCTGTAATATCAAATTCATTACTATTTTTAGGAAAAGTATATTTCTTTTCTAATATTAAGTCACCCTTTTCGCCAACAAACTGTATTAAAAAATCATTATCAATATAAGGTCCTTTTCTTCTAATTTTTATTTTAATTTTATCTTTTTCTACTTTTAATTTTTCTATGAATGTGATTTTTTTAATAGGGTTTATTATTTGTATAGAAGGATTATTTGTTTTAATTAAATCTAAACTTTTAGTTTGAGATTCTATTGATGCTGAGTCTAAATTAGAAAAAATAAAAAAAACCTTTGATTCTTTAAAATAATTATTTATTGATAAATTCTTAAAAAAACTTTCCCTAATAATTTGCTTTGGTAAAGAAGGGTTTTTATCAAGAAAATCAATTATTTCGTTTTTAGATTTAAAAATAATAGGTTTTTTAAAACTTTCTGATGATGAATAATAAAAATGTATTTCTTTCTTATTTTTCTCAGCATCAAGACTAATTTCTTTGATTATATTTTTGTAATTCTCTAAATTGCTTGGTATTGACCATCCATTATCAGCTATAATAACAAAGTTTTTATACTTTTCCGTTTGATTGCTCTTTATTAAAAACGGCTTGCTGAAAAATAAAACTATAAAAAAACATAATATAATTCTAAAAATTATAAGCCATAATGGAAATTTAGTTTTTGCTGTATTGTTTTTAATAATATTTTTTAATATAAAAAAACTTGAAAAGTCAGCCTTTTTAGGGCTAGGAGGATAGAATTTCATTATAAACAATATAAGAGGCAATGTTATGAGACCAAAAAGAGCATAGACGTTAGAGAAGTTAATCATAATAGGCAACAAAATTTTTATTTATCTATTAATATACTCTTTGATAAACTTAATATAAATTTATTTATATCTTTATCAGTAGAAAATTTATAATACTTCCAGTTAGAATAAGAAGCAATATTTCTTAAATCATACTCTAATTTTTTAATTTTTTTTATATATTCATTCTCTACATCTATGTCTTTATCAAAAACCAAGGTTTCATTTGTTTCAAGGTCACTTAACATAGTAGTAGAACTTAATTTAAAATTAATTTCCATAGGATCTAAAATTTGAATTATATAACCCTGAATTTCTTTTTTTTTACATTTTTCAAGAAAGCTTTTGAAATCCTTATTATCAAATAAAAAATCACTAAAAAAAATACATAATGACTTATCTTTAAACTGATTTATAGAGGGGAAGGTGTGTTTCTTTTTATTTTTTAGGAAATTTACATTAAAATTATTTATATTAGCTGAGCAGTTTATTGGTTTATTGTCACTATTAAAAATAAACACTTTTTCTTTATTATTAGAAAATAGTTTGCATAGTGTAAGTGTTAGCAATGCTGATAAAAAAAATTTGTTATGGTTTACACCCTTGCTTTTGTAATTCATGGAATAACTTCTGTCAAAATATAAATATACTGTTTTAGATAATTCTTTTTCTCTTTGTTTAATTAAAATTTTTTTTGAGGAAGCAGATTTTCGCCAATCTATGTTTATTACACTTTCTCCTTGGGTATATTCTTTGTATTGCCAAAAATTTTCTCCTTTTCCTGCAAACCTAGTAGAATGCAAACCTTCATATAAACTTTTCAAAAGTATTGAGGAGTGTGATAATAAGGATGGCAAAAGATTTGCAATTTTTTCTGACGACCTGAAAAGTGATTGCAGAACAGTCATTTATTCTTCTATTTTCTCAGTCACGTCATCAAGAATTTCTTCCAAATTAATATTGTCTGCTTTAGCTGATATATTAAGGTTTATTCTATGAGATAAAATTGGCATTATTAAATTTTTTACGTCTAGTTTTGAAGGAGAGTATCTTTTTTCTAAAACAGCTTTTGCTTTGCTTGCTGCTAAAAGTGAAATACTAGCTCTAGGACTAGGTCCCCAAAGAACATTATCTTTAACAGATTTTATAGTAGAAGTTTCTGGTCTAGTTTCATTTACTAATTTCAAAATATATTTTACTACACTTTCTCCTACTGGTATTTCTTTAATTATTTTTTGAAATAATAAAATATCTTCAGAAGAAATTATATTTTTTGGTTCTACAGTGTCTTCTTTTGAAGAAAGAAGTAAAATTTTTTTTTCAGCTTCTAAGTCTGGATAGTTTATTTTTATATTCATTAAAAACCTATCCAATTGGGCTTCGGGAAGGGGGTACGTTCCCTCTTGATCAATTGGATTTTGAGTAGCTAAAACATGAAAAGGTTTAGGTAGCAAATAATCTTTTCCTGCTACAGTAACTTTTTTTTCCTGCATAGCTTGTAATAAAGCAGACTGAGTTCTAGGACTAGCTCTATTTATTTCATCAGCAAGTAATAATTGACAAAAAATAGGGCCTTTTATAAATTTAAAATAGTTTGTTGTTTTATTTCCTTCATCTAAAATCTCTGTTCCTAAAATATCACCAGGCATTAAATCCGGTGTAAATTGAATTCTTTTTGTTTCAAGGCCTAGTATTATTCCCAAAAAATTTACTATTCTAGTTTTAGCTAATCCAGGTAATCCAATAATTAGAGCATGGCCTCCACAAAGAAGGCTTATTATTATTTGCTGTATGACAGCCTCTTGACCAAAAACAAGCTGATTGATCTCTGAGTTTACATCAGCAACTTTCTTTTGAAAAAGCATAAGGCTTTTCTCAGTATATTCATTTTTTTCTTTATTAGATAACGTATTCATTTTTTTCCCTTAAATGTTATTCTAAGTAAAAGCTAATATTAAAATAAAAGCAGATTATAAAGTAATCAAACTTTTATGACAATTAATTAATAAATTTAAAATGAAAAATAAATTATCTAAATTAAAAATTGAACTAGCAAATTCTTTGAAAGATAATATTATTTACAATACTAGTTTTATAAAAAAAGATTACAATTGCAGTATTGTCTTACCTAAGAAACACAAAAAAGCTGCAGTATTGTGTTTATTTGACAATAAAAATGATAATTTAAATGTTATCCTGACGTTAAGATCAAAAAAACTTAAAACCCACCCAGGACAGATTAGTTTTCCTGGAGGAAAGCTAAATAAAGATGAAACTAATCATGATTGTGCAATAAGGGAAACTTATGAAGAAATAGGCATTAAAAAAATAAATATTTATACTTTAGGAGAGTTAAATTTGTATTTGTCAGGAAGTAATTTTTTAATAAAGCCAATAGTAGGAATAACTGAAGGAGAATATGGTCTATTTTTGAATAAAAAAGAAGTAGATAAAGTATTTTATTTTCCTATAAACTTTCTTTTTGAAAGAAAGAACTTAACTAAAAGTTGTTTTAAAAGTAAAAGTATTAACAAAACAAAATTTTATTATGATATATATTGGCAAGATATGAGAATTTGGGGAACAACTGCACTTATTTTAGTGCATTTAAGCCGTCTAGTAAAAAATATTACTCTTAAAAATGTTTAAAATAATTCTATTTCTTACTTTAGGTCTTATAATTCTATTATTAATTAATAAGGTAATTATAGTTTTTACTAAAAATCTTACTATTAGATACCTTATATTTTTACTTTTAACTTTATTATTTTTATTATTTATATTTTTTTTTAGAAATGGCGCACTAGAAAATAATAGAGGAATATATGAGCCTCCAGAATACAATGGAGAAAAAGTTATTCCAGGAAGAGTTGTTGGTGAATAAGAGTAATTCTCAATATACAAAGTGGCATGAAATTAAACTATTGAAAAAAATATTCACATTATTCGGAAATGATAATATCTTTATAGTTGGTGGGGCAGTTAGAAATGTATTATCTAATAAGTCTTTAGAGGACATAGATTTAGCTGTGAAATTCAATTCAGATTATGTAAAAAAGAAATTAAGAGAAAAAGAAATAAAATTTATAGATTTATCAAAAGGACATGGAACAGTTAGTATAATATCAAAAGGTAATCAAATTGAGATTACTAGTATGCGAATAGATAAAGAAACCTATGGAAGAAAAGCTAAAGTTGAATTTGTAGAAGATATTTTTTTAGATTCTTGTAGAAGAGATTTTACAATTAATGCTATGTATTTGGGCTCTAACGGAAAAATTTATGATCCTCATGATGGAGCTACAGATTTAAAGAGAAGGATAGTTAAGTTTATAGGGAGTCCTCAAAAAAGAATAAAAGAGGATAGATTAAGAATTTTAAGATACTTTAGATTTTTATCTTATTATGGTTGTAATAAAAATATTATTCATAGTGTCTCAATGTTGGCATGTTTAAAATCAATAAAAGACATCTCAAAAATTTCAAAAGAAAGAAGATCCTATGAGTTTTTTAAATTGATAAAAGGAAAATATGCTGCTGATGTTTTACTTTTAATGAAAAATAAAAAAATTTTAAAATTAGTATTACCGGGAATTGAAAAAATAGAATCTTCTTCTATTATTTCCATAAATAAGTTAAAAAAACAAAAACTGATTAGACTAAGTTTTTTAGTAATAATAGCTAAATATAATTTAGATAAATTAAGAGAAAATTTATTTTTAAAAAAACATGAATTTTCTTATATAAAACTCTTGTACTCAAGTTATAAGTTATATGATATTTGCAATATTAAAGAAGCTAGATTAGTTAAATATAAATTAGGACGAGAAGCAAGCATAGGCTTATATTATTTAAAGTGTATAATAAATAAGCAAAATTTAAGAAAAACAATACTTAAAATTTTACAAGATTGGTTGCCTCCCGATTTTCCATTAGATGGCAACGATCTAAATAAAATAGGTTTAAAAAGAGGAGTTTTATTAGGAAGGACTTTAAAGGAAACTCAAGCTTGGTGGATAGAAAAAGACTTTAAACCAAATAAAAAACAATGTTTGAATAAAAGTAGAACATTTTTAATTAATTCCAAATTACTTTAGGGGGCATAGACATTAAAATAGCATCTATGTTACCTCCTGTTTTTAAACCAAAAGTTGTTCCTTTATCATACAATAAATTAAATTCTACATACTTTCCTCTTTTAAGAAGAAGTTTTTTTCTTTGATTTTCTGTCCAAGGTTTAGAACAACGAGAACTAATAATATACTTTAAATAATTTAAAAAAAATAAACCAGAACCTTTTACGAATTTAAAGTCTTTTTCCCAATTATCTTGCATATAATCAAAAAAAATACCACCTATACCTCTTTCTTCATTTCTATGTTTTAGAAAGAAATAATTTTTACACATTTCACTGTAAATTTCATAGTATTTAGGGTTATATGTATCGCAAAATTTTTTTAAATTTTTATGAAAGTTTTTCCTTATAATATTAATATCATATGTTGGAGTAAGATCACAACCGCCTCCATACCAAGCATTTTTTGTAATTATAAACCTTGAATTAAAATGAGCAGCTGGAATAAAAGGAGATTTCATATGAGCTACTAATGAAATCCCAGTAGCATAAAATCTTGGGTCCTTATTAGCTCCTTTTATTTTACTTTTAAAGTCATCCGGAAATGTTCCAGAAACTGTGGATATATTAACTCCAACTTTTTCAAATAAGTTACCTTTTAATATACTACTTACTCCTCCACCAAAATCTGAAGTATCTTCTTTATGCCATTTCTTTTTTTTAAAGAATACTTTTTTATAACCTTTTTCATCATTATATAAATTTTCTAATTTTAAAAATTCTTCACAAAAACTATTTCGCAAGTATTCAAACCAATTTTCTGAAATTTTAGACCTCTTTTGCCAAATTTCTTTATTTAATAGTGTTGGTAAATATTTTTTTTTCATAAATTTAACTTGAATTGCAATCAATTCTTTACATCTTATTAATAACAATATAATAAATGTAAATATAAATTTATATGAAAAATGACGACTAATAAAAAGAATAATAAAAAAACTAGAAGAAGTTTTATACATCAAGCATCAGGAGCTATGGGTGCAGTAGCTGTTGTATCAGCTGGATGGCCGCTTGTAGATCAAATGAACCCATCAAAGGATGTAGAAGCTTTATCTAAAGTGGAGATTGATTTAGCAGGAATTGCAGAAGGAAAAAGTAAAACGGTTATGTGGAGAGGTAAACCTTTATTTATAAAACATAGAACTGATGCAGAAATAATAGAAGCACAAAAGGTTGATATTAGTAACTTGCCTCACCCACAAAAAGATGAGGAAAGAGTTAAAAACCCTAAGTTTTTAGTACTTATAGGAGTTTGTACTCATTTAGGCTGTGTACCTGCCTCTGATAAAGGAGAATATAGTGGTTGGTTTTGTCCTTGCCACGGCTCTCACTATGATACATCGGGTCGTATTAGAAAAGGTCCAGCACCTACAAATTTAGAAATTCCGCCATATGAATTTACAAATGAAAATACAATTTTAGTTGGATAATGAAAAAGAATAATATAAATAGTTCTAATTCAGTATTAGAATGGATTGATTACAGATTACCAATCATTTCTTTATTAAAACACTCTGCTGTTGATTACCCTACTCCTAAAAATTTAAATTATTGGTGGAATTTTGGTTCTTTAGCAGGATTCTTCTTATTAGTTCAGATAATTACAGGTATTATGCTTTCAATGCACTATACAGCTCACGTAGATCATGCATTTTCGTCTATAGAACACATAATGAGAAATGTTAACCATGGATGGTTAATAAGATATGTTCATATGAACGGAGCATCATTTTTCTTTATAGTAGTATATATTCATATCTTTAGAGGCCTGTACTATGGTTCATACAAGGCGCCTAGAGAATTATTATGGTGGCTGGGTATTATAATTCTTCTTTTAATGATGGCTACAGCATTTATGGGATATGTTTTACCATGGGGGCAGATGTCATTTTGGGGTGCAACAGTTATTACTAATTTATTCTCAGCAATTCCTATCATAGGAGAGGGCGTAGTTCAATGGTTATGGGGAGGTTATTCAGTAGATAATCCTACTCTTAGTAGGTTTTATACACTTCATTTTTTACTCCCTTTTCTTATTGTAGGAGTAGTAGTGCTTCATATAGTAGCATTACATACTCACGGTTCTAACAATCCTTTGGGAATAGATAGAAAAGGGCCTCAAGATAGCATCCCATTTCATCCTTATTATACCGTTAAAGATTTTTTTGGATTAGGGGTTGCACTTACTATTTTTTTCTCTGTTGTGTTCTTTGCGCCAGATTATCTAGGTCACCCAGATAACTATGTTCCAGCTGATCCTTTAAAAACTCCAGCACACATAGTTCCAGAATGGTATTTTTTGCCCTTTTATGCTATTTTGCGAGCAATACCTGATAAATTAGGTGGAGTTATAGCTATGTTTAGTGCTATATTTGTTCTGTTTCTTCTACCTTGGTTAGACACAAGTAAAGTTAGGTCTGCTACTTTTAGACCAGTATATAAGTTATTATTTTGGGTTTTTTTAGTTGATGCAGTTATACTAGGATGGATAGGAAGTAAACCGGCTGAAGGCACATATATTTTAGTAGGAAGGATAGCAACTTCTTATTATTTTATACACTTTTTAATTATACTACCTTTACTTGGTTTTTTTGAGAAGACTAAACCTCTACCATCTAGTATAAGCAAGCCAGTCTTAGCAGAATAGCGTGATTATGAAAATAATATTATTTACAATAATTTTTACTACATTCTTTATACAAGCTTTATTTTCTGCATCAGAAGGTTTAAAACCAATGAAATATAATTTTTCTTTTGATGGGATTTTAGGAAGTATAGATAAGAATAGTGCACAGAGAGGCCTTCAAGTTTTTACTGAGGTTTGCGCCGCTTGTCATGGTTTAAATCATCTAGCATACAGAAGCTTAGAGGATATAGGTTATAACAAAGGCGAAATTAATAATATTGCAAAGCAATTCTTAATAGATGATATTCCAGATGAAAATGGTGAAATAAAAAAAAGAAATGCTATTTATTCAGATAAATTTGTAAATCCTTACCCGAATGAAGAGGCTGCTAAAGTCTCTAATAATGGTGCTTATCCTCCAGATTTGACTTTAATGGTAAAAGCAAGAAAAGATGGCGCTAATTATCTTAGATCTTTGTTATTAGGATATGAAGATGCACCTGAGGGTGTTGATGTAGGAGAAGGTTACTATAACAAGTATATGCCAGGGAAAATAATAGCTATGCCACAACCTTTATATGGTGATGATGTTGAATATCAGGATGGTACTGTAGCTACTTTAGAACAAGAAGTGATAGATGTCGTCACCTTTTTAACTTGGACAGCAATGCCTGAATTAGAAAAAAGAAAATCTTCAGGTATTAAGGTAATAATATTTCTTTTAATAATGACTTTCTTTTTCTTTTTATCTTACAAAAAAATTTGGAAGGACGTTAAGTAGATACTTTTATTTACTTACTTAAATATCTTTTAAGTAAAGGTTCAAGGATTTTTAAATTACTCTTATTAACATTTTTTAAGTTAGTTATTATGGCATTATCTAAATTAGAATAAATAGGATTCTTCCAGTTCCATGATTTAAGTTTTTGAACTTTTTCAAAAAAAGAAATTAATAGATTTTGTGCTTTTTTTGTATTGCTTTGCATTACTTTTATAACTTGTTCTACTGTAACTTCATTATGTGATTTATTCCAACAATCATAATCAGTTACCATAGCAATTGAGGCGTATCCCATTTCAGCTTCTCTTGCAAGTTTTGCTTCAGGCATATTAGTCATTCCTATTACATCACATCCCCAACTCTTGAATAGTTTTGACTCAGCATAAGAAGAGAATTGAGGCCCTTCAATACATATATAAACACCTCCCTGTTTAATTCTATCATTATTTTTTTTTCTAGAATTATAAATTAGTTTTGAAAGCTCAGAGGAAGTAGGGTTAGCTAATGAAACGTGAGCCACTAAATTATTTTCAAAAAATGTTCTTTCTCTTTCTGTTGTTCTATCTATGAATTGGTCCACTAAAATAAAATCACCTGGTTTATGTGTTTTTTTTAAACTTCCAACTGCTGATACTGAAATAATATCAGTTACTCCTAATTTTTTTAGAGCAAATATATTAGCTCTATAGTTTATTTTATGAGGAGGTATATTGTGAGTCCTTCCATGCCTAGGTAAAAAAAGAATTTCTAATTTTTTATATTTTGCTATTAATATTTTATCTGAAGGCTTTCCAAATGGAGTAGAAGGGAAAGTTAAATGAGATTTTCTAATACCTTCTAAATTGTATAAACCACTTCCCCCGATTATAGCCAATAAAGGTTTTTTATTCATAATTTATTTTTTACTTTTGTATATTTCAATTAATTGTACTTCAAAAATTAAAGTTGAATAAGCAGGGATTAAATCACCCATAGCTCTATGTCCATAAGCAAGTTGATGAGGTATTACTAAACATCTTGTACTACCTTTTTTCATTTTTAACAAACCTAGTTCCCACCCTGGTATAACTAAACCTTTACCTATTTTAAAATTAAATAATGTTGGTGTTGGTCTAAATGGTTTTTCAGTAGTACTATCAAACTTCTTACCTTTAGCATCGCAATAATTTTCTGTTTTTACATTTTTATCAAATAACCATCCATCATAGTGAAGAGACAGGTTGTCATTAATTTCCGTCTCTAAATCATTTTCTGACACCTGTAAATCTGAAATAATTAGTGTTTTTGGTGATTCTATAGAATACAAATAACTTTTTAGTAGAAAGAATATCAGGAATAAATTAGTGGAAAGGAATTTAATCATAACTTTTATCTATAAACTGAAGGCTGCTATCCAAAGCAGCATCTGCTGCTTTTTGATTATAAGACTTTCTATCTTCGCAATTAAAACCATGGTCTGATTCATCATATTCATTAACAATAAGGGTATGATTTTGATTTTTTGAGTAATCTTTTACTTTTTGCACTTTATCTTCAGGTATTCCTTTATCTAATTTACCAAAATGTACCATTGTTGGATTATTTATTTTATTATCTAAAAAGTCTGGAATACTTGAACCATAATAGCAAATAGATTTATCAAATAAAAAGCTTTTCTGAGTAGCTCTCCAGGCTATTGACCCTCCATAACAAAACCCCAAGCATGTTACTTTATACTTTTGTTTAAGTAAGGAGGCTAATGCTACTACATCCATTACAGGATAATCCCAACCTAATTTTTCTTTTAAAATAAGTCCTTTATCAAAACCAATTTTATTATAGTTTAGATTAACTCCTGTTTCTATTCTCGAAAAAATATCTGGTAAATATACTAAATAACCCTTGCTTGCTAATTTAAAAGCAAAATTATGCATGTGGTTCGTAGCTCCAAATATTTCATAAATTAAAACTATAGCAGACTTAATTTTTTCATTAGGAACATATTCAAAATATGGAATTGAAAAATCATCTGCGGATTTAAAATAGTGTATTTTTTCTTTTTCCATAACTAATTATACATTAAACCTAAATAAAATAACATCTCCGTCTTTTATAACATATTCTTTTCCTTGAGTTTTAATCATTCCCATACTTTTTGCCTTCACATCTCCACCCGCATTAATTAAATCTTTATAGCTAATTACCTCTGCTGCAATAAATCCCTTTTTAAAATCTGTATGAATAGTACCAGCAGCATCTGGAGCACTTGAACCACTAGGAATTGTCCATGCTTTGCTTTCTTTAGGACCAGAAGTAAAAAAAGTTATCAAATTTAATAATTTAAAACCTTGAGTTATAAAGGTATCAATTCCAGAAGACAATATACCTAAACTTTGCATTAGTGTATCTTTTTCTTTTTCGTCATCAAATGAAGCCAGCTCTTCTTCAATTTTTGATGAAATCTTAACAAAACTAATATTCTTTTTTTTAGAAAAACCTTCAACTAGATTTGAATAATTATTTCCTATTTCTATTGAATTTTCATCTACATTAGCAACATACATTATTGGTTTATAGCTTAATAATCCAGCACTTTTTACAACTAATAATTCTTCTTCATTCAAAATATTTTTATTGATTGTTTGACCTTTTTCCAATTCTGACTTGACTTTATTTAAAGTAGAAAAGTTTATTTGATATTCTTCTTTAGAACTTTTAAGTGATTTTTTCATTTTTTCTAACATTTTTTCTATTCTTGATATATCAGATAAAATTAATTCACTATCTATTATTTCTATATCACTTATAGGATCAATTCTATTATAAACATGAGAAATATTTTTATCTTCAAAACATCTTACAACATGAATTATAGCGTCAACTTCTCTTATATTCGAAAGAAATTGATTTCCTAATCCTTCTCCTTTGCTAGCTCCTTTTACAAGCCCCGCAATGTCTACAAATTCTATTTGACCATGAATAGTATTTTTAGATTTGTTGATAGATGATAGTTCTCTAAGTCTATTATCAGGAATAGGAACTCTGCCTACATTTGGTTCAATTGTGCAGAAAGGATAGTTTTCTGAAGATGCTTTTTGTAAACCTAATAAAGCATTAAACAACGAGGATTTTCCAACATTAGGCAAACCTATAATTCCACATTTAAATCCCATTAGCTACCCGTAGAAAGTAAGTTAAGAAAAGTATTTACATCCTTCTTGAGGAGATATGAAATATTTTTTACCAAAATATCAGCTTTCTCTTTTATTCTATTAAATTCATCGTTTGAAAATTTTTTTAAAACATAGTTTTTTACTTCCAGATGATTAGAGGGTTTTCCAATTCCTATTCTAATTCTGTAATAATCTTTTCCTACATGCATATCAATACTTTTTATTCCATTGTGACCTGCAGCACTTCCACCAAATTTTACTTTAACACGTGAAACTGATAAATCTATATCATCATGAATTATATATATATTTTTTGCGGGTATTTTATAAAACCCCGATACTTCTGAAACTGCTCTACCAGAATTATTCATAAATGTCATAGGCTTTATTAATAATACTTTTTTTTCAGAAATTTCTCCTTTGAATGTATGACTGTAAGCACTATCCTTATATTTTTTAAAGTCATATTTAGCGATGATTTTATCTATAACTTTAAATCCTATATTGTGTCTAGTATCTGTATATTTTTTTCCCTTATTACCTAGTCCTGCAATCAAATACATACTTTATTTTTTTTCAGAAGATTCATCATCTTTATTTTCAGATTCTTCAGTCTCTTCACCACCCTCCTCTGTTTTTTCTTCAGTTGCCTCTGCAGATACTAGTGCTGAAGGAGCAAGAATACTAGCAACAGTGAAGTCTCTGTCAGTGATTGTAGGTTTTATAGCAGGATCCATTTGAGTATGACTGATATGAATACTATCTCCAATTTCAAGTCCATCCAAATTAAACTCAAAATTTTCAGGTATATTTTTAACAGGACAAATAACTTCAACTGTATATCTAACAACATTTAAAACTCCGCCACGTTTCAAACCTGGACTTAAAGCTTCATTTATAAACTTTACTGGTACTTCGATGGTAACTTTTGTATTGTCATTAACTCTAAGAAAGTCGACATGCTCCAAACGATCTGTAACAGGGTTTTGTGATATATCTTGAACAATAACTCTAGTTTTTGTTTTTTCAATTAATAAGTCATAGATTTTATTTACGAAAGCAGAGTTGCTAATAGCAATTCGCAGATCTTTTTTATCTAAAGAAATTGGTTGAGGGTTTTTACCATCTCCATAAATAATTGCTGGAATTTTACTTTCCTCCCTTATCTTTTTAGAACTATTAGACCCCACGGTCTCTCTTGAAAAAGCATTTAAAATACTAATATCTTTCATTTTTTATACTCCTTAATTAAATAAACTTGATACTGAACTATAATTATCAATTCTTTTTACAGCTTCTGCTATTAATGGCGCAATAGATAATCTTCTGATTTTATTTTCTTCCTCACTAGAAATTTTTTTAATAGTATTAGTAGTAATTAATTCTTTAAGTTTAGAACTTTTTATTCTCATTAATGCTGGGTCAGAAAAAACTCCATGAGTAACATAAGCTGAAACCGATTTTGCACCTTCAGATATTAATGCGTCTGCTGCGTTAGATAAAGTTCCTGCTGTATCAACTATGTCATCAATAAGAATACAATCTTTATTTTTAACATCACCAATAATATTTAAAACCTCAGATATATTGGCTTTTTCTCTTCTTTTATCAACAATTGCTAAGTTTACGTCTAGTTTATTGGCAATGTATCTAGCTCTAACTACTCCACCAACATCAGGAGAAGTAATTATAGTATTTTTTAAAGTAAAATTTTTCTTTATGTCATTAACTAAAATAGGTGCAGCATAGAGGTTGTCTACTGGTATGTCAAAAAAACCTTGAATTTGTCCGGCATGTAGATCTATTGTTAAAACTCTATTAGCTCCAGATGTGGTTATAAGATTTGCAACTAACTTAGCTGAGATAGGTGTTCTTGGACCTGGTTTTCTATCTTGTCTGGCATAACCAAAATAAGGAATAACTGCAGTTATTTGTTTTGCAGAGGCCCTTTTTAAGGCATCTATACAAATTAATAGTTCTATTAAGTGATCGTTTGCTGGTTTAGATGTTGACTGAATCAAATAAACGTCTTGTCCTCTTACATTTTCATTGATTTCTACAAACATTTCCTCATCTGCAAACTTTTTTATTGTTACATCTGTTAAAGGTAAATTCAAAATAGAGGCAATCTCATTAGAGAGTGCTTTATTACTATTACAGGTCATTAATTTCATTTTAGTAACTTTCCATTAAAAATTTAAGCTCTATTTACTAAATTTGTCTACAATAATTTAATATTTTACTTTAATATTAAAGACAACATTCTTCCATAATCCTTATAGCCTTTGTGAACGGAATATCTATAGCTAAAATATCTCTCGGGATATTTATACGTATCTGATTTGGAAGACCATATGTCTGAAATATTATTTTTTTCTAAAATTTTTACTATACACCCTCTAAGATCAAAGTTAAAGTAGTTTTTATTTTTTTTAACTTGAAAAAAAGGTTCTGATTCTGAATATTTTTCTAAAAAACTCTTTCTAAAAGTTTTTCTAACTTCATAACTATTTTTTCCTATACAGGGGCCTAAAGCAAATATTAAATCCTTTTTTTTATAATTTAATTTAGTTATTTTAGAAATAAAATTTTCAATAATTCCGTTATGGACACCTTTCCATCCAGCATGAATAACTCCAGTTAGTTTATTCTTTTTATGGCCAATTAAAATTGGACAACAATCTGCGGTAAGCACACCCAAAGCAACTCCGGGTAAAGTATTTATTAAGCCGTCGCATTTATAGCTTTTTTGATTGGGTTTATATATTTTTATTATATTACTGTGATACTGATTTGGAACAACTAATTCTTCTAAATCAATGCTAAATTTATTTAATATGCGAATTCTATTTTTTGTAATATTTTTATAATTATCATTAGATGAGTAGCCACAGTTTAAAGAGGTATAATAAGATTTAGATACACCACCTAGCCTTAAAAAAAAACCATGTTTGTAGATGCCTAAATTTTTACTTTTTAGATATAGCATTTATATAAACTCATAATTATATTTGTTATCAGTTATTATTAGAACTTTAAATATTTTGCCCATATAACTATTTCCAATTAATCTTAATTTTTGGTTGAGTAATTCATTTTTTAGTTTGGGGTTTTTTTTTACTAAAAAATTAATTCTATCGTTAATTCCGTAACTTTGTAGAAAAAAGGATTGAGTGAATGGACCAAGAACTTTACAGTTATTATGTATACATACCTTTTTAATTAATTCAAAATCAGGCTTATAACTGATATCGCAGTTTCCTAAATCAAAAAATAAGTCAACTTTTTTATGTTTTTGGATTGAAGCTAAAGTACTTTCTTTTAATTTTTTATCTCTGGCATAATCAATTATAAAAAAAATACCACCATAAGAACTCATTTTTTTGCAAATATCTGTTAATAAATTGATCATATAACTAGAGTATTCAAAAATATAACCCTCAGTAGGATTTTCTGGAAAACAATAATTAATATTTGTTGCTTTTTTAGCAATTGTAAATTCAAAATTTTCTTTTTTATCTAAACAAATAAGAATTTCATACCATTTGTTTTTTTGAAAAATATATTGATTAACGGGCAAAGCATCAAAAAACTCATTAGCAACAATTATATTAAAATTATTTGGTACTTTCCCAATATCATCAATAATAAGAGGCGAAATATGTAACTGCTTTAGATATTTAAAAAATAATTCTGATTTTTCTAAAAAATATATACTTTTTATTTTTTTAAAAAAATTTGAGTTCAATTTGTTGATAGTTCTCAAAATATCATTAGCAAGCAAACCCCTACCAGGTCCTAACTCTACTAAAGAGAGCAATCTATTTTTTTTAATTATACTGTAGTTAAGCAATAAAGGGTTTGTTAATATTTCTCCAAAGGTTTGACTTATTTCTGGTGCTGTAATGAAGTCTCCTAGCTTTCCTATTATTCTATTATTTTTATAGTAGCCAAATTTATTATGATATAGTACCACATTAAAAAAATTCTCTACTGAAATACTTCCATATTTTTTAATATTATTTTTTAATATTTTTTCTATATTTGNCCCATTTACTTTNAAAAAAACAATACACCCTAGAAGTATCATAGGTAGGGATAGTAAAATTCCATTTGTCAAAAAATTACCTAGTAAATAGCCGATATGTTCATCAGGTACTCTAACGAATTCAATCAACACTCTAAAAACACCATACAGAATAAGAAATATACTTGCGCAATAGCCTTCTATAAAATACTTCTTTCTGTAAAAATAATTTAAAATTAAAAATAAAACTATCCCTTCTAAAAAAGCTTCATAAATTTGAGTAGGATGTCTAGGAGTTAGGCCACCATTAGGAAAGACTACTCCCCAAGGCAATGATGTTGTTTTTCCCCATAACTCTGAATTAATAAAGTTAGTTATTCTGCCAAGAAAAATTCCAATTGGGGCTGCACATGATATAATATCCATAAATTTTAAAAAATGTAATTTTTTTATTTTGCAAAATATATAGGTGCTTGTAATCACACCTAATAAACCACCATGAAATGACATGCCACCTTTTCTAATATCTAAAAAAACTAGAGATAAGTTCTTAATGTAAAAACTTAAATCATAAAAAACTACATATCCGAGTCTTCCTCCNAAAATTATTCCTAAAGTAATCCANAANATAAGGTCATCAAAANACTCCTTTTTNANATTATTATTTTTAATTAAGTATTTTGAGTAAAATAATCCTAATAATAATCCTATTGCATAGGCTATTCCATACCATTGAATAGNAATACCGAAAATATTAAAAGCTGTAGGGTNTATATTAGGAAAAGCTATCATTAGTTTTTAAAATATTAATATAATCACTAACACCTTCTTCTAGTGAATAAAACTTTTTATTATATCCTAAGTTTTTTAATTTATTTAGATTAGCTTGAGTATGATACTGATACTGACTTTTTAATGCTTCTGGCATTTCAATATACCTTATATTGATATTTTTATTTAANGACTTATATACNNNACTTACTAANTCATTAAAAGTATTGGCTNTTCCAGTTCCAATATTAAATATNCCTGATACTTGTTTATTATCTAAAAACCATAACAAAGCATTTACACAATCTTTAANATAAACAAAATCTCTTTTTTGTTCACCATCGAGATATTTTTTTTTATAGGACTTAAAAAGGCATGTTTCTTTGTTTTCCTTTATTTGTAAAAAAGTTTTTAAAACAATCGATATCATATTTTTTTTGTGATACTCATTAATTCCATACACATTAAAAAATTTTAACGAGACCCACTGAGAAGGACAAATACCTAAGAATTTTTTTAAAAAAATATTTCTTACGTCAACTTCATTTTTTGTCCATCCATAAACGTTCATTGCAGATAATTCTTTTAAAAAATCAAGACTTTCGTCGTCTTCAAATCCTTGATCTCCGTTTCCATAAGTTGCTGCTGAAGAAGCATAAATAAGTCGTATATTCTTTTTACTACAAACTTTCCATAATTTTGTACTAAATAATACATTATCAATCCATTGTTTGTTTGGGTTTTTNTGAGTAGTAGAAGAAATGGCTCCTAAATGGTATATAACTTTAACATTATTATTAGAAATAAATGTAAATAAATTATCTGGTTTAATAATTTGTTTTATTTTATTGTAATGTTTAAAGTAATTTTTCTTTACTAAAATAGGAAAATCACATAAAAAAACTTCCTTTTTTTTTTCTATTAGTGCGTTTATCAGATTGCTTCCTATAAATCCTGCACCACCAGTTACTATAATCATAATTCCTCATTTTATTTACAACTTAGAAAATTTAATTATATTATGTATATCATACAAAATGTGTAGGTTATTATGAAAAAGCAAAAAATTTTAAGTGACTTTATAACTTTAGCCGGAGGGGTCTTAAAAAGCTTTGAAGGCGCTAAAGATTATTCAAAAATGAAACTAAAAGATAAAGTTTCTTTAATTATTGAAGATATGAATTTCATGAAAAAGGTGGAATTAGATGAAATGAAGAAAATGATAGTAAAATCTAGAAATGAAATTGATGAATTAAGTAAAAAACTATCTAATATTGAAAAAAAATTAAATAAAAAGAAATAAGTTCTGGTAAAATACCTTATATTGGGTTAATATTTCTATTATATACTATATAATGTGTTAAATGACTCAAATAAAAATAGAAAATATTCGAAAAATTGATGATCCAATTGATATTGTAGAAGAAGTGGTTCTAGCAAATGGTTGGGATTATGAAAGGGATGATAATAAAAATATTCATGTCCAAGTTGGNGGTAACTGGTGTGATTACCAGCTTTCTTATGGTTTAAATGAAATAGGAAATATTATTTATATTTCATGTGCTTTAGATATAAAAGTAACTGATAAAAACTCAGTCGAAATATATAAATTACTATCTAATATTAATCAAAAACTAGCTTTAGGACATTTTGAGGTTTGGCTAGAAGATGGATGGCCTATTTTTAGGCACTCAATACTTATCTCGAATAAAAAATCTCTATGTAAAACTCAAATAGAAGAGGTAAGTTTGATAGCTTTAGAAGAATGTGAAAGGTTTTACCCGGCATTTCAATTTTTATTATGGGATAATAAAAATGCTAATGACTCTTTGAATAGTTTGATGCTCTATACGCTAGGTGAAGCCTAGTCTATAAATATGAAAATATTAATAATTGGTGCTGGAAAAATGGGAGAGGCAGTACTTAAAAGATGGTTGCAAAATAACTCTGAGTTTAAAAAAGAAATTGGCGTTGTAGAAATAAATAATAAAAAAAGAAATACTTTAAAGAAAAAATATGCCGATGTTGAGTTTAATAAAGAAATTCCAGATTTTTGGACAGGATATTTATTATTATTTGCAATTAAGCCTCAAACTTTTTTAGATGTTGCAAAAGAAATCAATTCAAAAAAGATAACCACGAAAATTGTTTTGTCTATCATGGCAGGTGTAACGTTAAGAAGCTTAAAAAAAAGAATTCATTGTAAAGCAACTTTTTTTAGGGCAATGCCTAACCTAGCTTCTAATATAGGTATGGGTGTAACGGGAGTTTTTTCAAGAAAACCGACTATTCCTAAATATAAAAAAAAGGTAGAACAATTACTAAATTCTTTGGGTTGGGTTTATTGGATTAAAAGTGAAAAACTCTTTGATCCGCTAACTGCAATTTCAGGTAGTGGGCCAGCATATGTATTTTTGTTTTTGCAAATAATGATAAATTCAGCTAAAAGCTTTGGTTTTTCTGATAAAACATCAAAACAATTAGTTTTAAAAACAATTAAAGGTGCATCTGAGATTTTAGAAAATAATAATAATATTGATGCATTAATTTCTGATGTGGCAAGTCCAGGTGGAACAACAGAGGCAGCTTTAAAAATATTAACTAAAAATAATACAAACTTGATGATAATTTTAAATAAAGCTATATTAGAAGCTTATAAAAGATCAAAAAAATTAGGGGAAAATGCTTAAAAACTATGAAAAAATATTTAAAATATTTTTTAGAGAAGCTGAGCTAGGAAATTGGGAAAAGGTTAAAATAGAAAATATAGCAAAAAAGTTAAATATTAAAGAAAATGATTTAAAAAAAGTCATACCTAATAAAAACCACTTTTTAAGCTTTTATAATATTAACGTTGATAAAGAGGTTATAAAAAATATATCAGATGAAGAAATTAAAATATCTTCTAATGATGAAATTATTCAAGAGTATTTTATGAATAAATTAGAAATAATGTCTAAGTATAAGTTTGGTATAATTAATATACTTAATGCATCAATGAAAAATCCTTCTTTTTTAATAACAAATTTAAAAAGTAATAAAGAGAGTATTAGTAAATTTTTAAAAAAAGTTAAAAAAAAGAACACAAATATTAGCCAAATTGTTTTAATAAAATTATTGCTTGCAGTATGGCTGTTAGCATTTAATAAATGGTTATATAATGAAAATGAAAAAGATGCTGGTTTTGCAATAATAAATAAAGGAATTATGCGAATAAAAAATAATACCAGTTTATTTTCTAACGTTTAGGGTAAATATATTTTTACTTCAAGCCCTCCGTAGATAGAAGAACCTAATTCAAGACTTCCACCATGGCCACTTACAATGTTTCTAGTAATGGTTAAACCCAATCCAGTATTAGCAGATTTGGATAATCTTGATTCATCTATTCTATAAAAAGCTTTAATTACATCATCTCTTTTATCTTTAGGAACACCAGGGCCATCATCCTCAAATATGATTAAAGTACCTTTGCTCTTTACTTTTTTAATAGTTATCAATATTTTTTTATTTGCATAAAAAAAAGCATTTGATAATACATTGTTTAATGCTCGTTTAATTGCTAAAGGCTTTACAAAAAACATAATATTTTTTGGAATTTTAAGCGTTACTTTAATTTTTTTTGGATTTTCACATTTGGCTATTATATTTTTAAAAAATAAATAAATATTTTGATTTTCAATTTTTTCTTCTCCCTCTCCTTTAGCAAAAGCTAGGTATGAGTCAATCATTTCCTTCATTTCTTCTACATCTTTACTAATACTAGTAGATGCAGTTTTATCTTTTAAAAGAGCAATTTGAAGCTTTATTCTAGTTAATGGTGTTCTCAAATCATGGCTTATTCCTGCAAGCATTAATGTACGCTGTTTGATTTGGTTTTTAATTCTTTCTCTCATTTTAATAAAAACCTTTGCTAAAAGTCTTAACTCAAAAGAGCCTTTAGGAAANAANTTAAAATTATTATTCCCTTTTCCAAATTCCTCAGCTGCTTTCATAATGTTATTTAATGGATTTATTTGTTTTCGCATAAAATAAAAGGCTAAAGAAATNAANAAAATAGANGTTGATACCATCCATATTATAAANACTTCAATTGTAGAACTATGTAAANTNTTTCNAGGNACTTCAAAAGTTATTACNCCTTTTTGGGTTTGAACAAAAATTTNGACTCTATTTTTTAAACTTNTAGTATCAAACTTATAGGGTTTAATTAATCNTTCTTTCAGAGAATAATACAACGTTTTATCTAAAAGTGATCTAATTTTATGCTGTTCATAATTTTCTAATGAATTATTAACATCAATTTTTGATTTAATTAAAAANTTTTCTTCTGCTAGTTTAAAAAGACTTGTATTAGAATTTTCGTCTTTTTCTAACTCAGAAATTATGAATGCNATTTGTCCACCTAATCCTAAAACCAATCTTCTTCCTACATCTTCCCAATGCCTTTCATAAAAAAAATAAGTAAGTACAGTTTGTAATATTAGCATTGGTACTATAATTATGGTNAGAGATCTTCCAAAAAATGTTTTGGGTAAAAATTTTTTTAAACTCATAACGTATCTACTTCCATTTTATAACCTATTCCCCTTGATGTAAGTAATAAATTTCTATGGTTTGGAATATGATTTATTTTTTGTCTTAATCTTTTTATTATTACATCAACTGATCTGTCAGAAACTTTTAATATATTAGCTAGTTCCTCTCTTTTAACAGCAAAATTAGATTTTTTATATAAATAAAATAGAACTTTACTTTCATTTAATGTAAGCACTATTTTATCTTTATTAAATATCAAAATATGGTCTTTATAATTAAAAATACAGTCACCTAAAATGATAGAATTTGCCTCTGTTTTTAAAACTGATCTTCTTTTTATAATATTTTGAATTCTTAATAGTAGTTCTTCAGGTTCAAATGGTTTACATAAATATTCATCAACTCCGGTTTTTAATCCTTTTATTCTATCTTCTACTTCACTCATTGCTGAAAGCATAAGTATTGGAATATTGATAATGTTTTTATTTTTTTTAGCAAAAGTAATACCACTTTCTTGAGGTAGCATTACATCTAATATTATAAGATCATATAATATATTTGACATTTTTATTTTTGCAGTATGAGTATCTTTTGATGTATCAACTAAATACCCTTGTTCAAATAGAAAGCTTTTTAAAAGTTTCCTTAATTTTTCATCATCATCTATAACTAATATATGTTTTTTTTGAAACATATCTAAAGATATCAAATTAATTATTTTTATATATATTTATCTTTTTTTGAATATTATAATTATTAAATAAATAATAATATAGGAGGAGTAATAGTGAATTACGCAGATCTTAAAGGGTATATTTTTTTTGATGATGAGTTGATTGAATGGAATAATGCTAAACTTCACGTTTTAAGTCATGGCTTACATTATGCTAGCTCAGTTTTTGAAGGAGAAAGGTCATACAAAAAAAAAGTATTCAAAGAACATGAACATACCAATAGACTAATTCATTCTGCAAAAACTCTGGGTTTTGAATTACCATATAAATCTGAGGAAATTTTTGAAATAAGAAAAAAAGTATTAGAGGCAAATCAAATCTCAGATGGATATATAAGACCAGTTGCATGGAGAGGAAGTGAAATGATGGGAATATCAGCACAAAAAAATACTATACATTTTGCTCTAGCTGCCTGGGAATGGCCTTCTTATTTTTCTCCTGAGGCTAAATTAAAAGGAATAAAGCTTAATGTATCAAAATGGAAAAGACCTGACCCATCTACTGCTCCAGTGAATACAAAGGCAGCAGGATTATACATGATATGTACTTTGTCAAAGCACGAGGCAGAGAGTAAAGGTTTTGATGATAGTTTAATGCTAGATTATAGAGGTTACATAGCAGAAGCAACCGGAGCTAATATATTTTTTGTTAAGGACAATGAAATTCATACGCCAATAGCGGATTGTTTCCTAGATGGTATAACTAGACAGACTATAATTAAGTTAGCTAAAGAACAAGGGATAAATGTTTTGGAAAAAAGAATTAAACTAGAAGATTTGAATTCATATCAAGAATGTTTTGTGACTGGTACAGCTGCAGAAGTAACACCAGTAAATCAGATTGGAGACTATACATTTATTCCTGGTACAATGTGTAAAAATTTGATTGAAAAATATTCTTTATTAACGAATAATAAGATTTAAATGTTCCACTTTTGCTCCTCCAGATTATCACTGTCTAGAGCTTCGACCCAATGTCCTGAGTTTTTTGTTTTTTCAAACTTCCAAAACGGACCTTTAGTTTTTAACCAATCTATAAGAAAATGACAAGAATTAATAGCATCTTTCCTATGTTTAGAAAGTGTAATTACTAAAACAATATTTTCACCAGGAAATAATTCTCCATGCCTNTGTATAATTAAACTATCTAACAANCTCCATCTTGAAAGTGCTTNATTTTCAATTTTTTTAAGCATCTTTTCTGTCATTCCTGGATAATGCTCTAGAGTCATAGAGATTAAGTCTTTTTCTTTTGCCTTATTTCTTACTATTCCAATGAAACTACTAATTGCTCCTACATTATCATTTTTTTTGAGCATAGTTTTTACTTCTTCTTCTAAAGAAAAATTTGCTGTTTGTACTTTTATCATTACCCACCTGTCATTGGAGGAAAAAAAGCAATTTCATCTTCATTTTTGATATTCTCATCAATATTAACTAAATTCATATTTTTAGAAAATCTNATAGAGGATAAATCACTAAACACTTTATTATAATCATTGTTAATTTCAGATAAAAAATTTATTAGGTCAGATATATTTTTAATATTTCCTGTAAGATCAATATCTTCTTGACTTTTACCTATACCATCTTTAATCCATGAAAAGTATAAAATTCTCATTATTTAATTCCCATTCTATTATTTTGAAATACTTTATAACAATATTGAAAACCTGTATACAATGTCAATAAAGTTACTAACCAAAGTCCAAAAATACAAAAATTATATAATTTTTCAATGTTTACTTTTTCATAAAATATAAATTTACTTTGCAAACTATTTAAAATTAAAAGAAAACTTATAATAAAAAATTGTAGTGTTGTCTTAACTTTAGATAAAATCGAAACATTTACATTTTTTTTGCCCTTGCTTAAAGAAAACTCTCTAATGCCTGATATTAAGAATTCTCTAAAAATAATTAAAATAGAAGGCAATAATATTAAATTATCTATAGAACATAAAAATAATAAAGCAGATGAGGTTAAAATTTTATCAGATATTGGGTCAAATACCTTTCCATAACTTGAAGTTATATTTAATTTTCTTGCTAAATATCCATCTAAATAATCAGTAATGCTAAGAACTAGAAATAAATAAAATAGTATAAGAGATTGTATTTGTTGGTTTTTAAAAATTATCAAAATAATAATAAAGTAAATAGGAGAGGCTAGTCTTAAATTAGTTAGTATGTTAGGAAGTTTTTTCATGGATTTAATTTTTATCAAAAAAGTTATAAATTTCCATAGCAGTTTCTTTATTAATACCCGGCACCTTACAAAGTCTATCAAAAGTAGCATTCTTTAATTCTTGAACATTTTTGAAGAATAATAATAGATTTTTTTTTCTTTTAGCCCCTACATTGGGAATCATATCAATTTCTGAGGTAAATAGCTTTTTATTTCTTAAAACTTTATGATTGCTTATAGCATATCTATGAGCTTCATCTCTCAAACGGAGTAGATAGTAGAATAAGGGATCATTTTTTTTTAAATAAACTTCTTTGCCATTATCACAATAAAATCTCTCATTTTCAGAGTTTCTTTTTTTTCCTTTGCTAATAGAAATTAAATTTATATTAGATAAATTCATTTTTATTAAAACCTCCTTTGCACAAGAAAGATGGCCTTTTCCTCCATCTATAATAATCAGGTCAGGATAGNGACCATGCTTTATTCTTCTGGTTAAAACTTCTTGCATCATAGAATAATCATCTTTAGAGTTATAGTTTTTTATATTGAATTTTCTATATTTACTTTTCAAAAAACCTTCCTTATTNGCTACTATATAACTTCCCACAGCTTCCTTGCCAGAAAAATGTGAGTTATCGTAAACTTCAATATTACTTATGTTAATTGATAAATTAAATTTAACTTTCAGGCTTTCTAGTAAATTTTTATTCTTATTTATTTCAGATATTTTTTTTGCAAGATTGATTTCAGCAGTTTTTTTAGCTTCCGTTACTATAAGTTTTGTATTTGCCTCAGTTGCTTTTAGAATACTAACTTTTGATTTTGCTTTTGTAAAAAAAGCATTTTCTATGAGCTCTTTTTCATGAATGTCATCAGAAATTATTATTTTATTTGGGATATTNTGAGTATTATAAAATTGTACTATAAATTTTTGAAGAATTAGCCTTAGGTCATCCTCTATTTTATTTTCTACAAAATGAGTATTTGAACCAAAATTTTGACTATTCCTACAAAAAGTAACCTCTACAGCAATGTGCTCATTAATACGAACAACACTAAAAATATCTGCTTCCTCAATATTTTTATATAAATTTTTAAAAGTATGATGAGTTTTTTCCAATGATCTAATTTTATCCCTGAAATTTGCTGCTTTTTCATAGTTTAATTCTTTGGAAGCAGTATTCATTTTTTTAATTAAATTATTCATTAAATTGCTATTTTTTCCATTCATATAACTGAGTAAATTATCTACAATTTCCTTATAATCTTTAGGAGAAATTTCACCTGTACATGGCGCAGAACACCTTTGGATTTGAAATTGTATACAAGGTCTTTTTCTATTAANTAATTCAAAGTCAGAGCAAGTTCTTAATGAAAATATTTTTTGAAGTATATCTAAAGTAACATTTACATGATATGCAGAAGCAAAGGGACCAAAATAGCAATGTTCGTTGCTTTTTCTACCTCTATGTTTTTTTATTTGTGGCCATTTATGTCCAATTCTAAACTCAATATTTGGATATGTTTTATCNTCCTTAAGTAAAATATTAAATTTGGGTTTTATTTCTTTTATTAAACTAGCTTCTAATAATAACGCTTTAGTTTCATCCGCTGTGGAAATATATTCAATTTTATCTATAAGGCTTATCATTTTCTGTAGTCTATTATTTAATCTGTGCGGATTGGCATAAGAACTAACTCTTTTTGACAAATTTTTAGCTTTACCAATGTAGAGAATTTCATTGGTAATAGATATCATTTTATAAACACCACTGCTATTAGGGAGGTCTTTAATAATTTTTTTAATNTTGTAAATTCCTTGTTGCAATTTTTTATTACAATTATTTTTTTAATGACTTTTCTAAAGTTATCCCAACTTCTTGATTTCCACTTAATAAATTACATTTAATTATTTCAATCTTAATTTTTTTAATATTTTTAATTTTTTCTAGCTTAAAACTTATTTTTTTAGCTAAAGTTTCTAATAAATTAATATGGCCATAACTTTTAATTTCATCAAGGACAGAAATAATTTTTTCGTACGAAACAGTACTGTTAATGGAATCTTTTGCTCCTACACTTAATAAATCTGAATTTACAGATATTTTAATTTTTTGCTTTTTATTTTTTTCATTTGCATAAATTCCAATTGAGCAATAAGTTATATAGTTTTTTACGAAAATTGATTTCTTTTCCATTTAGTCTAATACCTTTGTTTTGTTACTAACTTGACCCCATCCTAAATGTTGTCCTCCATCTAGAGCAATTATTTGTCCAGTAATAGACTTTACTTTTAATAGGAATGATATAGTTTCTGCAACTTGGTCGGGAGTAGCTCCTTGTTGAAGGGGTAATGATTTACATTGAAGGCTAAACTCTTTTTCTGTTTGAAACTTACTTTTAATTGTAGGGCCTGGACCTATTGCATTTACTCTTATTTTAGGAGCTAGCTCTAAAGCTAAAGTCTTTGTTATAGTCCATAGGCCAGATTTTGATACACTATAACTCAAAAAATGAGGTGTTAAATTTAAAACTCTCTGATCGATTATATTGATTATATTTCCATTTTTATTTATAGGAAGTGCTTCAGCAAATTCCTTAGAAAGCATTAAGGGTGCATATAAATTTGGAACTATATGATTATTCCAAGAATTTAAGGTCATTTTTTTTAAATTATCATAATCAAATGTAGAAGCATTATTTATAAGGCAATCAACAACAATTGATTTTTTTTTTAGAATACTAAAAATATTTTTTACTTGGTAGGGCTTATTTAGATCAGCCTGAATAGCCATAGAAATAACATTAGTATTTTTTTTTAATTCTTTGCATAAAGCTAAAGCTTCTTTTCTTGATTTATTATAATGTATAATTACATTGCTATTTTCACTTGCTAATTTTTTTACAATTGACTTTCCGATTCTTTTTGAACNTCCTGTAACTAGCGTAGCATATTGTATAGGTTTCATTTTACACTTAACTCTTTCTTTTCTAAATTAGATATTTCATCTCTTAATTTTGCTGCTTTTTCAAAATTTAAAGCTTCCGCCTCTTCATACATTTCTTTTTTTAAATCATTAACATATGATTTAAGGTTGTTCTTATTTTCATTATTTTTAATGCTATTCTTTTCCTCAACTTTAATATTTTCTAATAAATCTTTAATATTTTTTTTAATGGTTTTAGGTTTTACATTATNTTTAATATTCCAATCTATTTGTTTTTTTCTTCTTCTATTAGTTTCTTCTAATGCAGATTTTATTGATTGAGTTTCTGTATCAGCATATAAAATTACTCTTCCGTTAATATTTCTAGCAGCTCGACCAATAGTTTGTATTAAGGATGTTTTGGATCTAAGAAAACCTTCTTTATCTGCGTCAAGTATAGCAACAAGGGCGCATTCTGGAATATCAAGGCCTTCTCGTAAAAGGTTAATCCCTACTAGAACATCAAATATTCCGAGTCTAAGTTCTCTTATAATCTCAATTCTCTCTAAAGTATCAATATCTGAATGTAAATATTTCACCTTAATACTATTTTCTTTTAAATAATCAGTAATATTTTCTGCCATTCTTTTTGTCAAAGTAGTAACTAAAACTCTAAAGTTATTTTCAATGGTATTTTTAATTTCCCCTAATAAATCATCTATTTGATTTTTAGCTTCCCTTATTTCACATATTGGGTCTACTAAACCTGTTGGCCTAATGACTTGTTCTATAAATATTCCTTTAGTTTGTTCAAGCTCCCAAGGGCCTGGTGTAGCTGACACCATGACAGTACTAGGGCGCATAGCATCCCATTCTTCAAACTTAAGAGGTCTATTGTCTTTACAGGAGGGAAGTCGGAATCCATGATCTGACAAGGTATTCTTCCTACTAGCATCTCCTTTGTACATTCCTCCTATTTGAGGCACTGCGACATGACTTTCATCAATGAAAAGTATACTATCTTCAGGAAAATATTCAAATAATGTAGGAGGAGGTTCGCCAGGGTTTCTTCCAGATAAGTATCTGGAATAATTTTCTATTCCTTGACACATNCCAGTAGTTTTTAACATTTCAAGATCATATTTTGTTCTTTGCTCTAGTCTTTGCATTTCTAAGAGTTTATTTTGTTTTTTGAGTTCTTTTATCCTTTTTATTAAGTCAAGTTCTATTTCCAAAATTGCTTGATCTAGTGTCGGCTTAGAAGCTATATAATGGCTGTTAGCATATATTTTTATTTTATCTAATGGTTTTATTTTTTCCCCGGTAAGAGAGTCTATTTCATAAATAGAGTCAATATTATTTCCAAACATTTCGATTCGCCAGGCTGTGATCTCTAAATGGGCAGGAAAAACTTCCACTATATCGCCTCTTAATCTAAATGAACCTCTTATAAAATTAAAATTATTCCTTTTATACTGCAAGCTAACAAATTTTTTTACTATTTCTTCTCTAGAAATTTTTTGATATTTGAATAGAGTAAGAATCATTTTTGAATAAGTTTCGACTGGGCCTAGTCCATATATACATGAAACTGATGCTACAATAATAACATCACTTCTTTCAAACAATGATCTTGTAGCCGAGTGTCTCATACGGTCTATATGTTCATTTATTGACGCATCTTTTTCTATAAAAGTATCTGTTCTAGGGACATATGCTTCAGGCTGATAATAATCATAATATGAAACAAAATACTCTACTGCATTATTGGGAAATAGTAATTTCATCTCACCATATAACTGGGCAGCAAGGGTCTTATTGGGTGCCATTATTAATGATGGTTTCTGAATTTTATTGATTACATGAGCTACTGTAAAAGTTTTTCCTGAACCGGTTACACCTAATAATACTTGGTTTTCTTCCTTTTTTTCTAAACCGTTACTTAATTCTTTTATAGCTGCAATTTGATCGCCAGAGGGTTTCATTTCTGTTATAAGATCAAAGCGCTTTTTTTCTATATTGGGAAATAAATCTTTTACTATTTCTTTATTAAGCTTAAGCATACCAACCTATTTTTTCTGAATACTCTTTTATTTTTTGTAATGCTAGCCTTATATTNTCTTCTGAGTTGGCGTAAGAGAATCTTATATAACCTTCACCGAACTTTCCGAAGCTATTTCCAGATACTGCTGCAATACCTATCTCATTNAGTAAAATATTTTCCATTTCATTAGATTTCAAGCCTGTTTTTTTTATTGAAGGGAACAGATAAAAAGCTCCTTTACTATTANTGCACTCAAAACCTTTTATTTCATTCANTTGTTTAATCATTATTTTTCTTCTTTTNTCAAANTCTGAAACCATTAANTCAACTGANNNTTGCGGTCCTTGNAATGCTTCTATAGCNGCAAATTGCGTGGCAGTATTAGTACAAGAAAAAGAATTAATATTTAATTGTTCTGCAATATGAGCATATTCTTTAGGCCATACACCATATCCTATTCTCCAACCTGTCATAGCATATGTTTTTGACCANCCGTCTAAAATTATAACNCTATCTTTAAGTTGAGGATATTCNAGTAGAGAAATAAATTCANCATTATCGTAAAGAATTCTACTATANATTTCATCNGATANTATTTTAATATTTGGATGTTTTTCTAAAATTGAAACNAATATNTNCATATCNNTTTTTGAAATAACTCCTCCAATAGGATTAGAAGGAAA
This sequence comes from Alphaproteobacteria bacterium TMED93, assembly GCA_002171495.2. Classification (GTDB taxonomy): domain Bacteria; phylum Pseudomonadota; class Alphaproteobacteria; order TMED109; family TMED109; genus JAYYAX01. The sequence continues at coordinate 5,405 of NHEU02000036.1, read as the reverse complement.
GTTTATAATTATTAAAGATGTATTTTCATTAATTGAACTTTCTAATTGATCAAAATTTATTTTAAAGTTATTTGAAATATCTAATTTTATAGGAATAGGTTTTGAACCAGAATAGTTAATTACACTTTCGTAAATAGGAAAGCCAGGGTTAGGATATATAATTTCTTTTCCTTTTCCACCAAACATTAATATAACATGCCACATCGTTACTTTGCCTCCAGGCACTATTACTATATTTTCTGGGTCTATTATAACTTTCCTTCTATTATATATATCTTCTGCTACAGCTTCTCTTAATTTAAGCATNCCTTTTCCTTGAGTATAACCATGTTCTCCATTTTTTAAGGATGTCACGGCTGCATCAACAATATGTTCTGGTGTTTTAAAATCAGGTTGTCCTATACCCAAATTTATAATATCTTTTCCTTGCTGTTGAAGTTTTTGTGCTTTGGCAAGAAGAACAAAAGCACTTTCAGTTCCAAGTTTGTTTATATTAGGATTAATTTTTTTCTCCTTAATTATTTTAAATATTAAAAAAAAGATATACTATTAATATCAAAAAAATAATTTTTTATGAAATATAATTTTATATCTAATAGAGTAAACAGCATTAAACCATCACCTACAATTGCGGTGACTACTAAAGCAAGAGAATTAAAAGCAGCTGGAAAAGATGTTATTGGTTTAGGAGCAGGNGAACCTGACTTTGATACACCTGAACATATTAAAAAATCAGCCATAAAAGCTATAGAAATGGGTAAAACAAAATATACAGCAGTGGATGGNATTCCAGAGTTAAAAGAAGCTATTTGTNAAAAGTTTTTAAGAGATAACAAAATTANCTTTGATATAAACGAAATTTCAGTAGGTGCTGGAGGAAAACAAGTTTTATTTAATGCACTTTTGGCAACTGTAAATAAAGGAGATGAAGTTATAATACCCGCTCCTTACTGGGTTTCATATCCAGATATGGTTGTTATAGCTGAAGGTATTCCAGTTATTTTGGATACAAGTATTGAAAGTGACTTTAAAGTATCTCCAGACCAACTTAGAAAAGCAATAACNGAAAAGACTAAATGGATTATTATAAATTCACCTTCTAACCCTACAGGAAGTTGTTATTCGGTAGATGAATTAAAAGAGATAGGGAAAATTTTAGACGAATTTCCGCATGTGGGATTTATATCAGATGATATTTATGAGAAAATTGTTTATGATGATTTTAAATTTTCTACTTTAGCCACAATGATACCTCAGCATAAAGAAAGAATATTAACTGTTAATGGTGTATCAAAGGCTTATTCAATGACAGGATGGAGAATAGGTTATGCGGGAGCATCAAAAGAGATAATAAAAGCCATGGCTAAAATACAATCACAGTCAACTACTAACCCTAGTTCAATTTCTCAATACGCAGCTGTTAGTGCTCTTCAAGGAGAAGAAGAGTTCATTTTTAAAAATAACCAAATATTTAAAAAAAGAAGAGATCTAATTACAGATGTCATTAATGATAGCCATGGACTTAGTGTCAGCCAACCATCTGGTGCTTTTTATCTATTTCCTTCATGTGCTGAATTAATAGGTTCTAAAACAAAAAGTGGCATTATATTAAATGATGACGCTGCTTTTTGTGAATATTTAATTGAAGAAGCTGGAGTAGCAGTTGTTCCTGGAGTTGCTTTTGGAAAAAAAGGATTTTTTAGAATATCATATGCAACATCTGACGAACTTTTATCAGAAGCTGGTAAAAGAATAAAAGTTGCATGTAATAAATTATCTTAAATTATGATAATTTAAACTTTTGTTTTACTTCAGGNATCCACTTTTTTATATTTTCTATCCTAGTTTTATTTGATGGATGGGTGCTTAAAAATTCTGGTGGCTGACTATTAGAATTACCTTTATTCATTCTCTCCCACATTTTGGCTGCTTCTTCCATTTCGTAGCCAGCAATATGCATAAATACTAATCCAAGATAGTCTGCCTCTGTTTCATGGTTGCGACTAAAAGGTAACATTAAACCGAAATTAGCAAAGTATTCATATAATCGTCTTCCATCTCCAGATAATGATTGTCCTAATATCAATCTTTCTAAGGCCATAGTTCCAATATCTAATAATACTCCTTGACTAGCTCTTTCAGATCCATGTCTAGCTACTGCATGTGCTATTTCATGTCCCATCAATGCTGCAAGAGCATTATCATTATTAGCTACATCTAGAATACCGGAATAAACTGCCATTTTTCCTCCTGGCATACACCAAGCATTTTTTACTTCCTTATTATCNACTAGTATAACTTCCCATTTAAAATTGGCTGTAGGATCTGACTTTTTATTGCTTTTATAAAAGATTTTTATAGCTTTTTTAATATTTTCTGTAACTTCTTGAATTTTTTCGAAGTCATCTCCATCCTCAATTAATTTATTTTTTTCTTTAAAATTAGCATACGCTTTAAATGCTTGAGGATATATAACGTCATCACCTAAAATTATTAATTGTTTCCTTTCAGTAATTGANACNGAAGTACAAGCACTCAGAAATAAAAATATTAATAATAGAAGCAATCNCATANATNTAATATAATAAAATNATGNATTTAATCAAAAAAAAATTTATTCAGTTTAGAGAAAACCAGATCACTAATCAGAGATTATTTCTTAATAGAAGAAAATTTATCTTAGGATTATCAGGAAGTATATTCTTTAAAAATTTAAATAATATATATGCTAATACTAAAAAAAATAATTTTGATAAAGTAGTAAAAAAAAAACTAACTAGTTTGGAAAATATTTCAAAGTACAATAATTTTTTCGAGTTTGGAACAACTAAGCAAATATGGAAACAAGCACAAAAACTAAAAATAGAAAACTGGCAAATAGAAATTTCTGGATCCAATATTTCAAATAAGAGTGTTTTTTTAGAGGATATATTAGATAAGGTAGATATAGAAGAAAGAATTTATAAGTTTAGATGTGTTGAGGCATGGTCTATGGTTGTACCATGGCAAGGTTTTCAACTTTCAAATCTTATCAAAATTCTAGATCCTAAATCTGATACAAAATATGTAGAGTTTGAAACTTTTTTTAAACCAAATGAAGCAAATAATCAGAAACAAAACTGGTACCCTTGGCCATATAGGGAAATTATTACTATGGACGAAGCAATGCATCCGTTATCCTTTATTGCCACAGGTGTTTATGGCAAGCCTCTTCCTAAGCAAAATGGTGCCCCTATTAGATTGGTGTTGCCTTGGAAGTACGGGTTTAAGTCAATAAAGTCTATTGTAAAAATTAAATTTTCTAATACTAAAAATAAGTCATTTTGGCAGACCATTGCGCCAAAAGAATATGGGTTTTGGGCAAACGTTAATCCTAAAGTACCTCATAGAAGGTGGAGCCAAGAATATGAAAAGGATATTGAAACCGGCAACAAATATCCTACTCTATTATTTAATGGATATGAGGAGTGGGTTTCCTCACTATACGAAAATATAAATAATAATTCAATTTTCTACTGAAGTTAAGAATTTTTCTGCTTCTAGTGCTGCCATACAACCATAACCTGCTGCTGTTACGGCTTGTCTGTAAGTTTTATCGTGAACATCCCCTGCTGCAAAAACACCAGGAATACTGGTAAAAATTAAGTCTTTTGTTTTTATATATCCTTCATCATCTAAATCTAATTTATTTAAAAAAATATTTGTATTCGGTTTATGTCCTATAGCAATAAAAATTCCGTCAATTTCAATTTGTTTAAATGAATTATCTTTAATATTTTTTAATTTAATAAAGGAAACCTTTTTAGGCTCTTTAGTTCCTATAATTTCTGTAACAGTACTATCCCATAATACTTCTATTTTTTTATTCTTGAATAATCTTTTTTGTAATACTTTTTCTGCTCTTAAACTATTTCTTCTATGAATAAGTATTACCTTAGTTGCAAATTTAGTGAGAAACAGAGCTTCTTCAACTGCAGTATTTCCTCCTCCTACTACTGCAACTATTTTGTTTTTAAAGAAAAAAGCATCACAAGTTGCGCAGGCAGAAACTCCAAAACCTGTGTATTCTTTTTCAGATTCTAGCCCTAACCACTTAGCGCTTGCACCTGTAGATATAATTACACTATTAGCTAAAAAAACTAAGTCGGAAGATGAAGTAAACTTAAATGGTCTCTTTGTAAAGTCAATATTTATGATGTGTTCATTGTGCACTTTGCACCCTACTTCCTTTGCCTGTTCTATCATTTGCTCCATTAACCAAGGTCCTTGAATAGGAGAGGAAAAACCAGGATAGTTTTCAACATCAGTGGTTATTGTAAGTTGTCCACCTGGTTGATTGCCATGAACTAATATAGGATTAAGGTCAGCTCTAGCTGCATAAATTGCAGCTGTACAACCTGCTGGTCCAGACCCTAATATTAGAAGGTTTGTTTTTATATTATTCATGATTAAGGTTTTTTTTAATACATAATGCAATTTTTTTAGAAGTATTCAATACTTTTATTGTAGTATTTTTTTTTCCTATAGTTTCAAAGGGAAAAGCATACTTGTCCTTTATTAGTTTATTACAAAATCTAATATGTTTTTTTGAACAGAATTTAGTATTGTAATAAATTCTTACAGGTTTTTTTGTTTCACAGGCTTCACTTATCATTGACATAGAGTCGCCTGTAACGACTATTTCTTTTGATATACTTAAACTTTTCAAATAAATGTTATCTTTGCTAGCCATGTTAGAAGGATGATAAACTTCTTTAATTGCTGAATATTTTTTAGCAATATAATTAACTTTGTTTATAACTTTTTTTGAAGAACGTCTACTAGTTGTAACTAAAAGAGTTCCAACGTTTTTAATTTTAAAAATTATTTTAAAAATAATATTTTCTACTTCTTTTTCTGATAATTTAAACCTTCCATGATCTCCTCCTATAATTAAAAAAATAATAGGTTCAATATATTTATTAGAAGTATTTTTAGTTAAAATAATATTTGAAGGAGTTCCTAAAAATTTTTTTATATATTTATTTTCTTTAACGCTATCGTGCATGGGTGTAAAAATCATATCTATTTTTTTTTTAAAGAGAGTAAATCTAGGATACATTAAATGAACACATTTTAGGTTATGATTTAGTTTTTTTTTCAATTCAATTGAAACAGTTGCAGTTCTCCTTCCACAAGATATTATTAAATTAGGTTTTGCACCCACTAACTGAGAGGATATTGATTTTATATGAAAATTAAAGCTTAAAATTTGAAAAAAAAAATTAGGCAAGATAGAAAAAAAATTATACTTAATTTCAATTATTTTATATTCAAAATCAAGTTGAGAAAGAATTCCAAGAACTTGGTTTCTATTGCCAGTTCTATTGTCTAATAATGCCCAAGCAATTTTTTTTTTCATCTAT
>NHEU02000031.1 GCA_002171495.2 Alphaproteobacteria bacterium TMED93 | reverse complement strand
CGGCTGTTCGCCGATTAAAGTGGTACGTGAGCTGGGTTTAGAACGTCGTGAGACAGTTCGGTCCCTATCTGCCATGCGTGTAGGATACTTGAAAGGAGCTGTCCCTAGTACGAGAGGACCGGGATGGACATACCTCTGGTGTACCTGTTGTCATGCCAATGGCATCGCAGGGTAGCTAAGTATGGAAAGGATAACCGCTGAAAGCATCTAAGCGGGAAACCTGCCTTAAAACTAGGTATCCCTTGAGAGTCGTGGAAGACTACCACGTTGATAGGCCAGATGTGGAAGTATAGCAATATATGAAGCTAACTGGTACTAATAACTCGATCGGCTTGAAATAAATTTGTACAGTAATAAGTCTTTAACTGTGTGATGGTTACGTTACTATTTAAGGTATTTAGATGACCTGGTGGTCATGGCGAAGATTCCGTACCCGATCCCTTTCCGAACTCGGTAGTAAAAGTCTTCAGCGCCGATGGTACTTCGTCTTAAGGCGTGGGAGAGTAGGTCGCTGCCAGGTTTTCTAAGTACCTAACTAATTTAAAAATATACTATTTTAAACAGCGCGGGGTGGAGCAGCCCGGTAGCTCGTCAGGCTCATAACCTGAAGGTCGCAGGTTCGAATCCTGCCCCCGCTACCAAACTACACAATGATATTATATTCACATTTCCTTTATGAATTATATTAATAAATATAATGCGTTATAAATATATGCGTTAACGTCATTATATGTTATTAAGTTACTTAATCATCTAATGAAGTTTTGCAATAACTTTACATAAGTTTTAGCATATTAAAATAAAGAAAATTTTGAAGAACTTAGATATACTAAGTTAAATAAACAATATAAAAGATTTATAAAAAGATAATTTATAACATGAAATTAAATAAACTAGGAAATTCAGACTTATTAGTTTCTCCTTATTGTTTAGGGACAATGACATTTGGTGAAACTACAGAACAAGAAGATGCTCATCAACAAATTAATGAAGCACTTGAGCATGGTATTAACTTTATAGATACTGCTGAAATGTATCCTACTTGTCCAATAAAAAAAGAAACAACAGGAAAGACTGAAGAAATTATAGGTAATTGGATATCAAAAAATAAAAATAAACGTTCTGATATTATATTAGCTACTAAGGTAGTAGGAAATGGTTTTAAGTTTGTTAGAGAAGGAGGTCCAATAAATAAAAAAACAATTAAATTAGCTTTAGAAGGAAGTCTAAAAAAACTTAAAACAAATTATATAGACTTATACCAGTTGCATTGGCCTAATAGAGGTTCTTACCATTTTAGAGCTTATTGGAATTATAATCCAATCAAACAAGATGAGGAAGAAATAAGAGAAGAAGTATTTTCAATAGTTGAAACTTTATATAGTTTAAAAAAAGAAGGATTAATTAGAGAGTTTGGATTATCTAATGAAACTTGTTGGGGGACCTCAAAGTATTTAGCAGAAGTAAAAAAATTTAAAGGTTTAAATATAGCTTCAATTCAGAATGAATATAGTTTATTGTGTCGTTTATTTGATAATGACTTTAATGAACTTTCAATAAATGAAAATATACCATTGCTTGCTTATTCACCATTAGCAAGAGGTTTATTAACAGGAAAATATATGGAAAAAAAAATCCCAGAGGGTTCTAGGCTATCAAGGGATGAAAAAATTAGAAGAATTGTAAATGAAAACTCTGATTTAGCAGTTAGAGCTTATTTTGATTTAGCACAGGAACATAATCTNGATCCTNTTCACATGGCTTTANCGTTTTGNAGGGAGAGACCTTTTATGGGGTCAGTTATTTTTGGGGCAACNAATATTGNTCAGNTGAGAAAANTACTAAANGGTATAGATGTAAGGCTAANTGATGAGACTAAAAATNANATCCANAAGATTTACAAAAAATATCCTTTAACCTTTTAAAGTTATTGTTTTTTTGTAATTATTGATTTTTTTCTATTAGGAAAGCAAGNTTTACAAATCTNNCATTTTGTTCCATTACACCCTCTGGCAGTGCAATATTCTCTTCCATAAAAAATTATTTGTAAATGTAATTTGTTCCATTTTTGTTTTGGAAACACTCTTTTTAAATCCATTTCAGTTTGTTTGACATTGTTTCCATTTGTAAACTTCCACCTTTGAGCTAACCTATGAATATGAGTGTCTACAGGAAAAGCAGGTATTCCATACCCTTGAGACATTACTACACTTGCTGTTTTATGACCTACACCAGGTAGTTTTTCTAAATCAGAAAAAGTTTTTGGAATTTCTCCATTATAGTCATCCATCAAGATTTTTGATAGGCTTTTTATAGCTTTTGATTTTTTTGGAGCTAGTCCACATGGCCTTATTATTTTATAAATTGTCTTTTCAGATAGCTTTGACATTTCTAAGGGGTTATTACCCTTTTTAAAAAGTAAAGGAGTAACCTTATTAACTCGCGCGTCAGTACATTGAGCACTTAAGAGAACTGCTACAAGCAATTCAAATTTATTATTATGTTTAAGAGGTATTGGTGTATGAGGGTAAAGTTTTTCTAAATATTTTAAAATAAATACTGCTCTTTGTTTTTTATTCATTAATTTTCAACTAAAATAGTATTTTAAGCGTATAGTAAATATGTTACTAATTTTTTACAGTTCGTTATTTAGTTATATGTTGTTTTTTTCTGTATGTATAGCTCCTATTATTAACCTAACATTAGATAAGAAAAACAGTTCAAAACTTTTAAGAAAAATTTTTCCAAGAAACTTTATTTATGGATTAACCCTTTCCTTATTAGTTATATTAAGTTCTATTTATTTAGAAAACAAATTAAGCTTAATAGTTTCAAGTATCATATTACTATTATACATTATTAATCTTTTTGTTTTAATTCCAAAAATTAACTTAGAAGCAGATAAGAGCATTAAAAATAAAGGTTATTCTAAAAAATTTAAAATTTTTCACTTGTTTTCTGTTTTGATATATCTCATTCAAATGATATTAAGTTTATCTATGATATTTAGAGTAGTTGTATATTAGTGATGATCATGATTACTGCTATTTATAACGACTTTAAATTCAACAGGGATAAAAAAATCTTTATTGAAATTTAATTTTGCTTTTAGCATTTGATCTGTCTTAAATATTTCATTAAGTTCAAAAAACATTAAATGATAGGATTGTGGTTTAAACTCTATTTCAGTTCCTGGTTTTATTAACAAATTTTTCTTTAAAGGGCGCATCTTGAAAACATTATTTTCTTCAATTACTTCATGTACTTCCTGTTTTTTAGCAATTCTTGAGGTAACTCCTACTAAATATATTTCTTTTTCTGAATTATTTATAATTTTAAAATAACCTGCTCCAATTTTAGTAGAAGTTGAAACAATTTTTAGAACAGGATGTTTAATTATAATATTATTTTTTTCAAACTGATGACTATAAGCTTGAAATAAAAAAAAATAGAGTATAATAAATAAATATCGCATTTAAATTATTTATGACAATTTTAAAAATAAAAACAACATATATTTTTTTATTTTTTTTTTCCAGTTACTTGTTTGGTGAAGAAATGATTTTTGAAGATTTTAGTAAAAACAATAGCATCGATAGTTGGGAGTTTATATCTGACCAAGTTATGGGAGGAGTTTCATTAGGAAAGTTTGAGATTTTAAAAGAAAAAAGTATAAACTTTTTAAGAATGACGGGAAAGGTAAGTTTAGAAAATAACGGTGGGGTTATACAAGTAAGAAAGAAATTTAATCCGACAATTAAAAAAAAAATTAAAGGTATAAAGTTAATTTCTAGAGGAAATGAAACTGAATATTATCTTCATTTAAGAACGAAGTATACAATGCTTCCTTGGCAATATTATCAGTTGAAGTTTAAAGTCTCGAATACATGGGAAACCACTTATTTAAATATAAATGAATTTAATAGATCAGGTTCTTTGTTGCCTAAAGTTATTAATTCTAAACATATAAAATCTATTGCTTTGGTAGCTTTTGGAAGAGATCATGATGTAGAACTAGATATTGCAGAAATTAAACTTTTTAAATAATATGAATAAAAGCAGCTTCAAATATTTTTATACTTTAAGAGTTAGATATGCAGAAGTTGATGCTCAAGGAATAGTTTTTAACGCACATTACTTAACTTATTTTGACTGTGCAATTACTGAGTATTATAGAGAGATAAAATATGATTATTATAAAGAAGTAAAAAAAACTAAAAAAGACTTTCATGTAATTAAAACTATTCTAAACTATAAAAAGCCAATTTTATTTGATCAAAAAATTGATATTGGAGTAAGAGTATCTAGATTAGGTAATTCAAGTTTAAACTTTGAATTAGGAATATTTAAAAATAATAAAAAAAATTTACTAGCTTTCGGTAGTGTAATACAAGTTTACACTGATCAATTAGAAAAATGTGCTACTCCACTTTCTAAAAATTTTACATCAAAAATTAAAAAGTTTGAAAAGATTCTTTAATTCATTTATTAATAATATTTCAACCTAATATTATTTAATAAAAAAATGTTAAGAAATATTGCCATCATAGCCCATGTTGACCATGGGAAAACAACTCTGATTGACTCCATGATGAAACAGACTGGAATTTTTAGGGAAAATCAAAATATTGCTGAAAGATTATTGGATAGTGGAGATTTAGAAAAAGAAAGAGGAATTACTATTTTAGCAAAGCCTACATCAATCAAATGGAAAGGAATAAAGATTAATATAATTGATACTCCAGGACACGCAGATTTTGGTGGAGAGGTTGAAAGAGTATTAAATATGGCAGATGGTGTAATTTTGTTAGTAGATGCTGCTGAAGGACCCATGCCACAAACAAAGTTTGTATTAGGAAAAGCATTAGCGCAGAAACTGATGCCTATAGTAATAATAAATAAAGTTGATAGAGCAGATAGTAGAAGTGAACAAGTCATAAATGAGGTTTTTGATTTATTTGTTGAACTTGAGGCTAATGATAAGCAACTAGACTTTCCCATTTTATACTCCTCTGGAAGAGATGGTTGGTGCGTTAATGATTTAAAAAATGAAAAAAAAGATCTAAGTACTTTATTTGATTTGATCATCAGTCATATCAACGAACCAGATGTTGATTTAGAAAAACCTTTTGCAATGCTTGCTACCTTATTAACATCTGACTCTTATTTAGGAAGGTGTTTAGTTGGAAGAATAGAACAAGGAAAAGTAAGTGTTAATCAAATAGTAAAAACAATTAACTTGGATGGAGAAACTGTTGAAAATAGCAGATTAACAAAATTATTTATTTACGAAGGCACCAACAAACTTCCTGTAGATAGTGCAATTGCAGGAGATATAGTTTGTATTGCAGGTCTCAGCAAATCTTCAGTAGCAGATACAATTTGTGATAAACAAGTAGCTACCCCACTAAAAGCTACTGCAATAGATCCTCCTACTATGTCAGTTACCATAAGCGTTAACAGCTCACCTTTCTCAGGCCTTGAAGGAGCTCATGTTACCTCTACTAAGATTAGAGAAAGACTATTATCTGAGGCTGACTCTAATGTAGCTATTACTTTTGAGGAAAATGAAAAAAAAGATTTTTTTGAAATTGGAGGTAGAGGAGAATTACAAATAGGAATTTTACTAGAAACTATGAGAAGAGAAGGTTTTGAGCTTAGTGTTTCTTGTCCAAGGGTTTTAACAAAAATCAGTAAAGATGGAAAAAAATTAGAGCCGATAGAAGAGGTTATTGTTGATGTAGATGAAATGTATTCTAGCACAACTATAGAATCCATAACAAAAAGAAAAGGAAGTTTAGTAGAAATTAAATCTACTGGAAAAGGGAAAACAAGATTAATTTTTAAGGTGCCTTCAAGAGGCTTAATTGGCTTTCAAGGAAAGTTTTTGACTGAAACTAGAGGCACTGGAGTATTGAATAGAGTTTTTGACTCTTATGATAATTATAAAGGTTTGATTGAAGATAGAAGAAATGGTGTTTTAGTGGCAACAGAACAGGGAAATGCAATAGCATTTGCATTATTCAATATACAAGAGAGAGGAAAACTATTCATAGAATCTCAAGAAAAAGTTTATGAAGGTATGATTGTAGGGGAACATAGTAGAGATAATGATTTAGAAGTAAATGTTTTAAAAGGAAAAAAATTAACAAATATAAGGGCTTCTGGAACTGATGAAGCTATCAAGCTAGTACCACCTGTTAAAATGTCTTTGGAGAGAATGATGTCGTTTATAAGAGAAGATGAGTTATTAGAGATTACACCTAAAAGTTTGAGGCTCAGAAAGAAAGAACTAAAAGCAGCATTTAGAAAAAAAAAGCTAAGTACTAATACCTGAAACTTTTAATATGAATGAAAATTCTTGAGCTAATTCTTCTATGCTAGCATCTCTGCCTGTTTTTCCACCATGTCCAGCGTTCATTTCAGTTTTAAGCAAAAGAATGTTTTTATCTTTTTTATATTGTCTTAGTTTAGCAACATATTTTGTTGGTTCATCATATAGAACACGGTTATCGAAAAGACTGGTTGTAACAAAAATATGAGGGTAATTTTGTTTTTTTATATTATTATAAGGGGCATAAGATTTAATATATTCAAAGTGTTTTTTGTATTTTTTTGCATTTCCAAACTCTTTAAACTCTCCAACAGTAAGAGGTAAGCTATGGTCAAGATTGGTAGTAAGTGAGTCTACAAAAGGCACTGCTAATACCGCAGCTAAAAAAAGTTCAGAAGCTTGATTTAAAACCGCTCCCATAAGTAAACCTCCTGCACTTCCTCCCATTCCAATTATTTGTTTAGATTTTGTATATTTCTTATTAATAAGAAATTCAGCACAAGATATATAATCTTTAAAGGTGTTTTTTTTATTAAGCATTTTTCCATCTTTCCACCAATTCATACCACACTCCATTCCACCTCTAATGTGTGCATTAGCCCATATTATACCTCTATTAAGGAGTGATAATTTGTTTGCAGAAAAACCATTACCTATTGAGGACCCATAGGCACCATACCCATAAAGTAAAATTTTTGAGGTTCCATTAAGTTTTGTTTTTTTGTGTCTAACTATAGTGATAGGAATTTTTTTATTATCATGAGATGGAGCATACACCCTTTCCACTATATAGTTTTCTTCATTATAGCCTGATGGAATAACTTGTTTTTTTACAATTGTATGTAAATTTGTTTTTAGATTAAATAATAGTGTTTTATAAGTAGACTTTGGAGTGGAATATGAAATATAAATTTTGCTACTATTAAGATTCTTTTCATAATAGGAGCAAGAAACATGTTTTACATCATCGTTGAATAGTTTTAACTCTTTTACAATATTTCTTTTTATATTTTTTACATATATTCTAAAATTAGCATTTTCTTTTTCAATCCAAACAAGCCACTTTTTTAGAATTAAAGGATTTCCAATAATTGTGTTTTTTTTTGGCGATATAACTTCATAAAATATATCTTTTTTTTTATGTTCTGATTTTAATAATTTAAAATTTTCAGCTTTTTCATTTGTATGTAGATAAAAGTATTTTTCCCACGAATCTAATGAGTAAGTAATATTTTCTTTAAAATCTCTAAAAAGTTTAGGCTTAAGAGAAGTAAGATTAGCAGGCAGCAAGTAACATTTGTTGGTTGAATGATCACCTGACGAAATTACATAAAATTTTTCATCTGTAGTGGTTGAAATTCTAACTGAAAATCTATCAATTTTTTCTCTATAAATTAATTTGTCTTTATCTTTTTTACTATTAATTTTATGTAAGTAAATTTCTTTAGATCTGTGATTTTTATCTAATTTTGTATAGAATATATATTTACTGTCATACGAAAAGGTAATGCTGCCGTTTGTGTTTTCTATAGGAGTTATGTATTCTTTTTTTGTTTTTAAGTTTCTCAAATAAATAGAATAATATTCAGAACCTTTTAAATCTAGAGAATAACCCAAAATTTCATCATTGAAGCTTACAGATAGATCTCCTACTCCAAAATATGTTGATTTGAACCTAACTTTTTCTTTATCACCGTTCCAAATAACTTCATCTTTTCCTGTTGTAAGACTTTTCCTAAGGTGAATTGAGTAATTGCCTTTTTCAGTTGTTTTAGTCCAATAAAGAAATCTCTTGTCTTTAAATATTACTGACTTATCAGCAAGCTTAATTCTACCCTTAATTTCATTAAATAGCTTTTTTTGAAGTTTTTTTGTATCTAAAAAAAATAAATCAGTGTATTTATTTTCCTCAATTAGGTAATGGTTTACTTCTTTATCTAATTTTGAAGGATTTGAAAGAACATCTAATATATTTTTTTGATGCACCCAACTATAGTTATCAATAATCGTGGTATTATGGACTTTAATACTTTCTCTTTTTTTTTTTAATATTGGTGGTTTCATAATTAGAATCTATTAGATAAACTATACATTGTTTAATTACGTACAAAAACTAGTTTTATATCACTAATTATGAAAAATAAACCATTATTTGTTATTTTAGGAAATCAATTATTTAATCCGCTGAAATATTTAAAAGAATATTTAAATTGTGATTTTTATATGAGTGAGGATTATGGTCTCTGTTCATTTCACAAACACCATAAACTAAAAATTTTACATACCCTATCTTCAATGAGATCTTACAAGGATGAATTAGTAAATCTAGGTGTAAAAGTTCATTATTCTTCAATAGAAGAAAATAACTTTAAGGAAGATTATATTTTAAAGTTAAGAAAAATAGCTAATAACTTAAATTACAAAAAATTAATCTTTTTCGAAATAGAAGATAAGTTTTTTGAAAGAAAAGTTGAAGCTATTAAGGAAGAATTTGAAATAGAATATTTAAAATCTCCCATGTTTCTCTTTAGCAGGTCAGACTTTTCTAGTTACATTAAAGAAAAAAAACCTTTTATGGGAAATTTTTATAAATTTAGCAGAATAAAAAATAATATTCTCGTAAAGGAAAATAAACCTATTGGTGGAAAGTGGAGCTATGATGAAGAAAATAGAAAAAAAATTCCTAAAGGCATAAATATTCCAAAAATTAGCAAAGTCAAATCTAGCAAGCATACAAATAATTTAATTCCTTACATCGAGAAATATTTTTCTAGTAATATTGGAAATCTTAAAAATTTTTGGTTGCCAACGACACGTTCTGATTCTTTAAAATTTTTAAATGATTTTGTTGAGAAAAAATTTTCTTTATTTGGAGACTATGAAGATGCTCTGTCTGTGGAAGATGATTTTTTATTTCATAGTACTTTGAGCCCAATATTAAATATAGGACTTATTTCACCAAGTGAAGTATTAAATAAAATTAGAAAATATCAAAGTAAAATAAAAATTAATTCGTATGAAGGTTTTATAAGACAAGTTATAGGTTGGAGAGAATTTATCAGAGGTATTTATCAAAATTATGAAAGAAAACTAAATACAGGAAATTACTTTGAAAACTTTAATAAAATGAGAGATTGCTGGTATCAAGGGTCGACTGGTATTTTGCCTTTAGATAATGCTATAAAGAAGGCTGCTAATTTAGGATACAATCATCATATAGAAAGATTAATGATTATTGCCAACCTAATGAATCTTGCAAGAATAAACCCTAAAGAGGTTTATAAATGGTTTATGGAGTTTTATGTAGACTCTTCTGATTGGGTTATGGCACCAAATGTATTTGGTATGGGGCTTTATAGTGATGGAGGTATTTTTTCCACTAAACCATATATTTGTGCTTCTAGTTACATTTTGAAAATGTCAAATTATAAAAAGGGGGAATGGACTGATATAGTAGATGGCTTATATTGGAAGTTTATTGATGAAAAAAGGACTAAGCTAAAAAGAAATCCAAGGATAGGCATCATGACCAAAATGATTGATAATATGGACATTAATAGAAAAAAGAAAATTTTTAATGCTGCAAATGATTTTTTAGCAAGGACTACTATAACAATTTTTTCTTGAGAGCATAGTATGGTAAAATGAAGTATGATAAGAACAATCTACCTTCAAAAATTTGTAAAAGGTGTAATAAACCTTTTAGATGGAGAAAAAAATGGAAAAAAAATTGGAAAGAAGTTTTATATTGCTCAAAAAAATGCAGTAGTCGTTTCAAGGTTGTAAATTGAATAGATTTAAATTATTCACTGTTTTTACTTTTCTTTTTGCAATAGTTATTATTTCATTGTTTGCAGTATATTCTGAATATTTTTCAATAGAATTTTTTAAGACAGCCTATGTACAAACAAAAGCTACAGTTGACCAAAATTACTTTTTTTATTTATTAGTATTTTTTTTGGTATATTTTATTGTTGCCTCTTTATCGCTTCCTATTGCTGGTGCAGTTTCGGTTTTTATAGGGTCAATTTTTCATTTTTTTGATGCATTTTTATTAATTGCTATAGCGTCTTCTCTAGGTGCGTCAGTATGTTTTTTAATATCTAAATATACTCTTAAAGAGTTTTTACATAATAGGTTTAAAAGGACATTAAAAAAAATAAATTTAGGCTTTAAAGAAAATGGTATGTTTTATTTGTTTTTTTTACGTTTAGTTCCGATTTTTCCTTTTTTTATAATCAATTTTCTTTTTGGTTTAACCAGCATGAAACTTTTAAATTTTTTCGTAGTTTCTTTTGTAGGAATGATGCCAGGAATTTTATTATATGTTAATGCTGGAAGTCAGATTTCTAAAATTAATTCTACGCAAGATATTTTAAGCTTTAAAATAATTTCATCTTTCATAATGATAGGAATATTGCCTGTTGTTTTGAAAAAAATTATGTATTACTTTAGATTAGTTAAAAAATAATTAAAACCTTATGAAAAAATTAGAATTTAAAAAAAGGAAACCGATTATTAATGGTTGGCTTCATTCCCCCTGTACACTTTCAGCAGAAATTTTTGGAAATTCAAACTTTACATCTATTACTGTAGATTTACAGCATGGAATGCTTGACTTTAATCATTGTAGAAATATTTTNCANACNTTAAGTAAATATAANGTGTATCCTATTGTAAGAGTTCCNAGTAANGAAANAGGCATAATNAACAAATGTTTAGATGCNGGAGCAAAAGGTATTATTTGCCCGNTGATTAATACTAAAGAAGACTGTGAGAAGTTTATTGAAAGCTGCTTTTATTTTCCTAAAGGTATAAGAAGTTTTGGTCCAACTCTAGTAGGTATNAACGATAGTAAATATTTTCTTAAAAGCAANAAAGAGATTACAACAATAATTATGTTGGAAACCAAAGAATCGGTTTTAAATCTTGATGATATACTAAAAATAAAGTTACTTGATGTAATATATGTTGGACCATTTGATTTATCTATAAATCATGGCGTATCGCCAGAAGAAATTTTTAAAAATAATAAAATGTTAAAAATATATAAATATGTTTTAACTAGAGTAAAAAAAGAAAAAAAAATAGCTGCAATTCACTGTACTAGTGCAGAAATTGCAATTTATTTTCTNAAAATGGGTTATGACTTTGTAACATTATCAACAGACTTAGCNCTGCTCAATAAATCNGTATATAANGAGCAAGATAAGNTAAANAGATTTCTTAAAAATTCTTTAAAGTAATTGTAGTTGACATANATCAAGTTAAAACTATATAAATANNACTAATACTAATTATTAGTAATAACTATGGGAGATATTATGAAAAATTTACTTACACTAATAACTGGCTTAGTTTTTACATTCGGTGTTGTTTTTGGCTTACAAGCTAAAAATGATGAAGATGTGATTAATAAGTTAAGTAGTTTTAAAGCTTCTGGCGCAGATTATAGCTGGGATAAAGTTCCGCAGGATACAAAATATGCTGCAAATATTAGAAAGAATATTATTTCTAAATTAAAATTACCACCAAACTTTAAGGTGNAATTATTTGCTGTTGTTCCAGACGCAAGAAATATGGCTATAAGTAGAAATAAAGGAGCCGTATGGATTGGTACTAGGAAAGACAGAGTTTGGCAAGCAACTGATAGAGACATGGACAATGTAGCTGATACAGTTGAAAGATTTGCACCAAACATTAAATTTGATATACCAAATGGTCCTTGCTANAGTGCTGATGGACATTTATATATTGCTGAGAGAAATAGAGTTTTATGGTTTCCTGCAGCAGAATATTTTATGGAAAGCCCAGACACGGTGGCTATACCTATTATTAACCAAGGTGAGTTGATTCCTGAAGCGGAAGAATCATATAACCATACTGGAAGAGTTTGTGCTATTGGTCCAGACAATAAGTTATATGTAAGCATGGGTCAGCCATTCAATGTTTCACCTCCAGACAAGCAAGCTTTATACAATGAAGTAGGAATCGGTGGTATGATTAGCTTTAACAGATTTCCAGGAGATTTAGATAGGAAAACTGTAGCTACAGGTATTAGAAATTCAGGCGGACATGCTTTCAATCCTAAGGATGGAAAGTTATGGTTTACTGATAACCAAGTTGATGGAATGGGTGATGAAACACCTCCAGGTGAATTAAATAAAATGCCTAAGATGGGAATGTGGTATGGACATCCTTATTATGGCGGCGGTAACGTTAGAACCGATGACTATAAGAATGAGCAAATACCTTCAGCTTTAGCATCAAGATATGTAAAGCCTCAAGTTGATATGAAAGCTCATGCTGCTGATCTAGGTATGATGTTTTACAATGGTGATATGTTCCCTAAGGCATATGATAATGTTATATTCAGTGCCCAGCATGGTTCTTGGAATGCTGTAGTTCCAAGAGGTGCACAGGTTATGGTTACTTACTTAGATTCNAAAGGTAATGCCAAGAAAACTGAGCCATTTATGACAGGATGTATGACTGAAAGAGGAACTTACATTTGCAGACCAGTAGATGTACAACAGTATATTGATGGTTCAATTTTAGTCTCAGACGATAAAGCTGGTGCAGTTTACAGAATCACATATGCTACTTCTGAATAACAATTAGCGTAGACTAATTAAAGTATCAAAATGGGTTTAATTATATCAATTAAGCCCATTTTTTTTAAAATGAAATTTAAATTTTTTTTGATTATANTTTTTCTCGTATCTAGCTTACATGCCTCAGATAGCGTAAATAGAGGTAAAGAGATTGCAGAAAATATTTGTTCAGTATGCCATGGCGTTAATGGGCAGGCTAATACGGGTGGAAATTCCGTATTAGTTCCTCACTTAACTGCTCAAAATGAACAATATTTAATTGAAAAGCTAAAACACTATAAAGATAAAACCTTAGAACATCACCAGATGTCATTAATAGCAGACATGCTGACTTTAGAAGATATAAAGAATGTTTCTAAATGGTACTCAAGTATTAAAGTTATAATACAGGATTTAGAAGAGTAAAAAAGCCTGCATATATTAATGAAAAATAAAATCTTATATCAACTAAGAATAGATTTTGATGAAAAAGCAGCTAAGGAGTTAATTAGCAGTAAAAATATTAACAGTTGTAAGGAACTATCTAGTGTATTGGAAGAAGAAAATGCAAAGTTAATATGTCAATATGAAGCTTTTAGTCTATTTGTAAAGGAATGTGAACAAAATAACTTAACGTCTACCCCTTTGTATAAATGGACTAAAGATACCATAGAAAATAAAGACAAAAAAATAAAATATATGAAATCTTTTTCTATTTACGTTAAGAGTGAGCAGTTATATAAAAAGGATGTAGCAAATAGAATAGAAAAGAAACTTCTTAGTTTGAATTGTGAATGTATATTAAAGGTTAATAAGTATGACTCTAATCCCAAAAATAACCCGCAGCCACCTAAAAAATATTTTAATTAATATTTTAAGAAATAATTTCTAAAAAACCTTACCTTTTCCATCCTTGCTAATATGTAAGTACTGTTTACTTTCTTTTTGTGTATAATTTCATCTTCTAGTATTTTACTGTCTTTTTTAAATTTATGGATTGGTTGTTCTTCGCTAAGCTTAACTTTTTTAATTTTAAGGTTTTCTTCTGTCGATGCTAATTGAACAATTTTTTCAGGATCTGCATTAAGATGAGCATAAATATTATTTTTATTTAAGTCTTTCCAAGTTCTGAAAACTTTTGAAGAATACTTATTTTTTTTTGAAGTTCTGTAAGAGTGATAATATCCCACAGCTTCTCTATATGAACCATATTTTTCATATAAATTTTTAATTAGGTTAGCAGACCATTTAACATTTGTTTCGGGATCAAATGCTAGTGATAGGTTTCTAAAAGCTTTTGGGTGATACATATAATTTACTTGCATACATCCCATGTCTATATTTTTTTTACCTTTTTTTAAATAATTTTCTACATATTTTAATACTAAATCTTTTGACTCAAAAAACTTACCTTTGCCTTTAATA
This sequence comes from Alphaproteobacteria bacterium TMED93, assembly GCA_002171495.2. Lineage (GTDB taxonomy): Bacteria > Pseudomonadota > Alphaproteobacteria > TMED109 > TMED109 > JAYYAX01. Next base: position 4,527 of record NHEU02000031.1, on the reverse strand, counting down.
TTTATTGTCCATGGCCAAGCAACAAAATCACCACCTTTTAACCTTTTTCCTGATTCTGTTAAGGCAACAGATACTAGTAGATTTTCAGGTAACTGATAGATTTTTTCATACTTTTTTGCTGATTTTATGCATTTATAAATATCAGCATTGCCCTGATTTATAGATAAAAATATAGTTAATAGTATAGGAATTAAAATTTTCATATATTTTTTCTGCAATCAATATGCCATTAATGTTAAGTTTAATACTAAATACTTTGTAACTATAAATATATTTGAGGTAGTAATGCGTGGATTAATGTCTAATAAAAATTTATTGATATCTTCCTTGATAGAACATAGTAGTGAATATCATGGAAGTACTGAAATAGCGCATAGACTATCTAACGGTAATATTGAAAAAACAAATTATTCAGAGACGAATATACGAACAAAGAAGCTTGCAAAATCCTTGACCAATATTGGAGTAAATATAGGAGATACATTAGGAACAATAGCATGGAGCAATATTAGGCATTTGGAATTATATTATGGGATTTCAGGAATTGGAGCAGTATGTCACACTATAAATCCTAGGTTATTTAAAGAACAGTTAATTTTTATTATAAACGATGCAAGAGATAAGATTTTATTTGTTGATTTAGATTTTTTAGAATTAATATCAGACATAACTAATAATATAAATTGTGTAGAAAAAATTGTTTTTTTATGTAATCAAGAAGAATTACCTAAACAACACAACATTAAGCAAGATTTAATAGCATATGAAGATTTGTTAAATCAATCTGATGCTCCACTGGATGAATGGCCAGAGTTTGACGAGTCAACCGCTTCGTCCCTTTGTTACACATCGGGCACTACAGGGAATCCAAAGGGTGTTTTATATTCTCACAGGTCTACAATGATTCATACTCTCGCTGCTGCTAATCCTGATGCTTTGAATATTTCTAGCACTGATGTAATCATGCCTATAGCTCCTATGTTTCATGCTAATGCTTGGGGCATTCCTTACGTTGCTAATATGGTGGGAGCAAAACTAGTACTTCCAGGCAGACATTTAGATGGAAAAAGTGTGTATGATATACTTCATAAAGAAAAAGTTACATTTACTGCAGCTGTTCCCACAATATGGTTAATGTTATTTGATTACTTAGATAAAACTAAAAAGAAGATAGAGTTTTTACAGAGATGCGTTATAGGAGGTTCCGCTTGTCCAAANTTTATGATTGAAGAGTTTCATAANAAATATAGTGTNGAAGTAATACATGCATGGGGAATGACAGAAACTTCGCCTTTAGGAACTGTAAATAGGCCATTGCACAAACATTTATCTTTTTCTCAAGAGAAAAAATATGATTTAGCTACCAAACAAGGTAGACCTATTTATGGCGTTAAAATTAAAATAACTAATGATAATGGGGATTTGCTTCCTCATGATGGGAAAGCTTTTGGAAACTTATGGGTTAAAGGACCTTGGATATGTTCAGGATATTTAAATATATCTCACAGTGACACCCATGACAATAATGGCTGGTTTTTGACAGGAGATGTAGCCAGTATTGATGAGGACGGGTTTATGTTAATAACTGATAGAGTAAAAGATGTAATAAAGTCTGGTGGCGAATGGATAAGTTCTATTCAAGTGGAAAATATAGCAGTTGGTCATGAGAGAATTTTAGAAGCTGCAGTCATTGGTGCAAAACATAAAAAGTGGGATGAAAGACCTTTGTTATTGGTTGTTAAAGGTGGAAATATAGAGAAAGGTGAAATATTTGATTTTCTAGAAAATAAAATAGCAAAATGGTGGATGCCTGACGATATAGTGTTTGTTGAAAAGTTACCACATACTGCTACAGGAAAAATTAGAAAAGTAGAATTAAAAAGAAAGTTTGAAAATTACTTAATCAATCATCATACAAAAAGTGATGAAAGTTAGCTACTAAATCTTGAGCTTTTTTTGAAATAAGCTCTACCTCAGCAATTTTATCTTGTATAATTTTTCTATTGTGATTGATCCTCGAGTTATTTCTAAAAATATTAAGTATGTTTTCTTTTTGTAAATTAAAAAGTTGATTAATTTCTTTTTCAGTGTAGGTATTTTTCTTTTTATTTTGATTTGATTTCTTTTTGCTAGATTTTTTTAATTTCTTATAATTGCTTAAGGAAGTTTCTAAAAACCTTACTAACTCATCATTTACTAATTTAGACTCTTCTAAAGCTTCGAGCATGATTTCATTCGAAGTAATTATTTTTTCAGTTACTGAGGCTGTTTGTTTATTAATATCAATTCTTTTCTTTAAATATTCAAATAAGTTAACGTGAGTAGTTTTTTCATTTATAAACTTTCTAGCTCTGTCTAGTTGCAAAAGTAAAAGTTCCCTAGTTACATCATATGATTCTCTGTAGGCACCATGTAAGTTATCGTGATTTATGCTNACTAAAGCTCTATTTTTTTTTATTAAGATAGTATTTTCTAAAACAATATCTTCTAACTCTTCATATTTTTTTCTTACCATTATTCCTCCTGATTATTCTTAGCATTATCATCTAATTTGTTTTGTATATTATTTATCTTATCTTTTATCAATTCAGAGTCTTCTAAACTTCTTTTATACATCATATTATACTTTTCAACATCTTTAACATAATCTTCTGTTTTAGCATTTGATTCTATTAGCCTATGATAAGTTCCTCTCAGCATACCAATTACTACTGGGTGGGTTTTTTTTATTATTTTAGATAACTCATTTTTTTCAATTTTTTTTGCTACTACATGGGTTTTTGCTTTAGCTGTAACAGAATGATTTCTATTAAGATAAGAACTTATTTCTCCAAANACTTCACTAGGACCAGCTTCTCCTAATTTAACATTTTGAGAGGAANAAAATTCAACTGTTCCTGNAACAATCAAATATGCATAATCAGGTGGATCTCCTATTGTATATATTATTTCCCCAGGACTCCAAGTTCCTTTTAATTTATTATTCATTACTTTTCATTTTTTATGTATGATACACTATTCTTTATACTTAGGGGAGGTATATTTGTCAGGCAAGGATTTTTTAGAGTCAGTAGATAAGGTATTTGAAAATGCAGCAGGAGTATTAAAACTTCCAGATTATATTGCAAATCAGATAAAATCACCAAATTCGACATATAAATTAAATTTTGGAGTTAAAATAAGAAATAGATTATTTACATTTACAGGGTTTCGATGTGTGCATTCAGAACATTTAGAACCAGTAAAAGGTGGTATACGTTACGCAATACATGCAGACCAGTCAGAGGTTGAGGCTTTAGCAGCTTTAATGACATATAAATGTGCTTTAGTAGATATTCCTTTTGGGGGTTCAAAAGGGGCATTAATTATTGACCCTATTATGTATAAATCTAATGAGCTTGAAAAAATTACAAGAAGATTTGCACAGGAATTAATAAAAAGAGATTTAATAAATCCATCGCAAAATGTTCCTGCTCCAGATATGGGAACAGGAGAGAGAGAAATGGCTTGGATTGCAGATGAATATAGAAAATTAAATCCAATAGATATAAATGGCTTTGCTTGTGTTACTGGAAAGCCAATAAATAAACATGGTATACGTGGGAGAGTAGAAGCAACAGGAAGAGGTGTACAGTATGCTATTAGAGAGTTTTTTAGACATGAGAAAGATAAGAAAATTGCAAATATTAAAGGAGGCCTAGAGGGTAAAACTATTGTAGTGCAAGGCTTAGGTAATGTTGGTTATCATGCTGCAAAGTTTTTGTCAAAAGAAGATGGAGCGAATGTGATTGCAGTTATAGAAAGGGATGGTGCTATATACCAAAAAAAAGGAATTGATATTGATAAATTAAAAAAACATATTGCAAGAAAAGGTGGAGTAAAAGGCTTTAAAGGATATCTAAATAATGGAAATGAACTTCTAAAGCATGAATGTGATATTTTAATACCGGCAGCATTAGAAGGAGTTATAAATAAAAGTAATGCAAAAAAAATAAGGGCAAAAGTTATTGTAGAGGCAGCTAATGGACCAATTTCATATGAAGCAGATAAAATATTAAGAGGAAACAAAGTTATAATTCCTGACTTATATGCAAATGCAGGTGGAGTTACAGTTTCTTATTTTGAGTGGGTAAAAAATCTAGCAAGAATAAGGTTTGGAAGACTTCATAAAAGAGAAGAAGAAAATAAAATTGAAAAGTTGCTAGGAGCCTTAGAAAAAATAACTAATACATCTATAAATGTAAATTACAAAAAGAGTCTTTTAAAAGGTGCTGATGAAATCGATCTCGTGCGGTCAGGCTTGGATGATACAATGAGGCAAGCCTATATAGATATGTCCTATAAATGGCATTCTTCAAATAATATTAAAGATTTAAGAACAAGCGCTATGTGTATTGCACTTAAAAAAATTGCTTTATCTTATCAAACTTTGGGAATGTAACTTTATTAATTTAATAGTTTAAAATGCTTAAATAATTAAACGCAAGTCAATTTAATTTTTTTTTTTTTTTTTTTTTTTCGGTAAAA
>NHEU02000049.1 GCA_002171495.2 Alphaproteobacteria bacterium TMED93 | reverse complement strand
TGAAAAAAATTTATTCATTATTGAAATACTTCTATAGTTAAATAATTATTTTTAATATAAAAATCACAACAATATAATATACAAATAAAATTTAATATAAAGTACAAAAAAAAAACAAGTGATTTGTCGGTTAAGTATTATCCTAAGAATGAATAAAAATTTAATTTTTGTTTAAAATAAACAAAATTATAGTAAAATTTAAATATGCCCACTTTTGATATTGTTAATAAAGTTGATATGGAAGCATTTAAAAATGCTATTGATGGTGTAAATAGAGAAATTTTAAATAGATATGATTTTAAAGGAAGTATCTCTAAAATTATGTCAGAAGAAGACAATTACTATATTTTAGCAGAATCTGATATGAAATTAAATCAGATAAAAGAATTACTAACTAAAAATTTAGTCAGAAAGAGTGTAGACGTTAAATCAATTAGTTTTGAAAATATAGAAAAGGCTTCAGGAGGAAATATAAGATTGCCTATGATATTAAATCAAGGCATAAATAAGGAAAATGCTCAAAAAATTATAAAGTATTTAAAAGAAAAAAAGTTTAAAATTCAAGTATCTATTCAAGGAGATCAGCTAAGAGTATCAGGAAAAAAAAGAGACGATTTACAGATCACGATATCAAGTTTAAAAGAATTAGAAATTTCTATACCTTTAAATTTTATAAATTTTAGAGATTAACTTACTAATTTTTATTTTTCTGCACATCAATTAATAAGTTCAGCTTATCATTTATACCATCAAGTTGCAGTGTCATGAAAATTAAAAGTAGTATTACAATCAAATAAAACTTTTTTTGAGTAAGATTAATATTTAAATTTTTAAAAAAATCCATAAATACTTATCTCATAAAAAAAATGAATTTAAAATATTTTTTTACATAAATTTCTTTTTTTTACTGATTTTAATTGCTTTAATTATTATTTTAAAATAATTATAAATAATGAATATTGCAATAATAGGTTCTGGTCCATCTGCATTTTATGCTGCACAATCATTTTCTAATGATGATAAAGTAAACGTCGATATAATAGAAAAATTTTTTGCTCCGTATGGGTTAGTTAGGTATGGGGTGGCACCAGACCATCAAAAAACAAAAAATATTATAAAATTATTTAATAGGGTTTTAGAAAAGGATAATGTAAATTTCTTTGGTAACATTAATGTCTCTAAAGATATTTCATTAGATTTTTTATCAAAAAACTATGATGCTGTGCTTTTAGCAACTGGTGCATCTGAAGACAAGCTGCTCAATATAAATGGAGAAGAAAAAGTTGGCGTATATGGTTCTGCCAAATTTGTGGGTTGGTATAATGGTAATCCTGAACACTCAGACCTAGAGCCTAACTTAAACTCAAAAAATGCTATTATTATCGGAAATGGAAATGTTGCATTAGATTGTGCAAGGATACTTGCTAAAACAAAAGATGAACTTCATGGAAGCGATATTTCAAAAAAAAATTTAAACCTTTTATCTAATTCAAAAATTGATAAAATTTATATAATTGGTAGACGCGGCCCTAAAGATGCTAAATTTACAATATCTGAACTTAGAGAATTTAAAGAAGTTAAAGATTATTCAACTTTAATAAACTTTCCAAGAGAAACATTAAAAAAGTTTATAAACGATAGTACTATTGATACAAGAGTTAAAAAAAATCTAGAAGTGTTTGATGAGTTTTATGATAAAGGCAAAAAAACTAAAGAAATAATTTTTGATTTTTTTAAATACCCTATAGAGATATATGGAGAACAAAAGGCTGAAGGAATAAAATTAAAAAATCAAAATGGTGAGTTGCTTGACATTAAAAGTAATTTAATTATTAAAGCAATAGGTTACAAAGTTAAGCCTTTTGATAATCTGCATATGGATAAAAGTAATAACTTTCTTTCAAATAATGATGGTCATATAAATAAAAATATATTTACTACTGGATGGGCGTCAAGTCCATCAGTTGGTGTTATAGGAACAAATAAGGGTCGTGCTTTAGAAACAGTTAAAAAAATACTTTCTATAACTATTCATAAGAAGAAAAACTCAACTGAGAAACTAAAAGAAAAAATTATAACTAATAAATTAGTTTATATTTCTAAAGAACAATGGAAAACTCTTGATAACATTGAAGAAAGCAATGCAATGCCAAATTTTGTAAGGGAAAAATTTAATAACGTTAACATTGCACTAGATATATTAAAAAAAAACTAAAACTTTAATTTTAAATTTTTTAATACCTTATTTTGATTTAAAGGCCCTGTTCTGAGATCTATGTTTATTTTTTTTTCTAATGTATTTATATGCATTAAACCAAAGTTATTTTGATTTACAATTTCGCCTAAGGAATATTTATCATTTTCTTTAAATTCTAAAATTCTTTGATTAAATGAACTTGAAGTAACTTCATAAACTAAGTCATTATACTTATAAATTGCTCCTACGTGCCTATCTCCAGATAATATTATAGTTAATTTTTTTCTATCATTAATTAATTTTAATATTCTTTCTCTTTCATGTGGAAAGTTAAACCATTTTTCCCAACCATGTTCTGTTGGTATTAATTGAATTGAACTTAAAATCAATAAGATATCATAACTATCATTAATTTGTTCTATAAACCAGTTCCATTGATCATTGCCTAGTATAGATTTATTAAGATCATGATCTGGAAGATATTTTTTTTTAATATTATTGTTATAGTTTTTTTTAAAATTATTTTTAAAGTATCTTGTATCTAAACCAATAACCTTAATATTTATATTATTATTTATCTTCCAACTACTATAAATCCCTGCTCTTTTTCTTCTATCATCTTTTTCATTTATATTAAAAAAGTCTAAAAACAATCTTTGGGCACTTTCTTTATACATCCAANCTTTTCCACCGTCATTTAATCCATAATCATGGTCATCCCAAATAGAATATATAACACTATTTTTTTTTAGTTTTAAAAAAAATTTATTCTTATTTAATTTGGAATACGCTAATTTTAAGTTAGTCGCTTTAAAGTCATTGAAGTCTCCATATACATTATCTCCCAATAGAAATAAATAATCAGGTTTATAAGAAGCTATATGTTTCCAATGAGGCATATTAATATTTTGATTAGAACATGATCCAAATATTATCTTTATATTATCAGCAACTTCATATTCTTTAGAGTTAGCTATAAAAGAAAGTAATAATAAAAATAAACCTAAAAAATAATTTAACATAAAACTAAAAGCTATTAAGAGATTAACATTATTATTTCTTTAAATAATTTTGTAAATTTAAGTAAGTTAATTCTTCCAGTATTAACATTTCTAGGACTAGGGTGATAGCAAGAAATTAATTTTTTATTATCAGGAAGCAGTGTTATTGAACCATGAGAAAAATTAATACCTTTAGTATTATACTTAAAATTATTTTTATAAAAGAAAATTATACTGTCAAAGGCTATTTTTCCTAAAGCTACAATTACTTTTACGTTTTTTAATATTAGAAATTCTTCTTTTAAATAATTTGAACAGTTAAGTAATTCTTGTTTTGTAGGTTTATCTCCTGGTGGCACGCATTTTAAAGATAAAGTAAGATAAGCATTAATTAGTTTTAGTCCGTCATTTCTATTAACAGAATAACTTTGATTTGCTAGTCCTACATTTCCTAAACATTCAAATAAAAAGTCAGATGATTTATCGCCTGTAAAAACTCTTCCTGTTCTATTGCCTCCGTGAGCTGCAGGCGCAAGTCCAATTATCATAATTTTTGCTTTTGTATCTCCAAAGCCAGTGATTGGTTTCCCCCAATAATTTTCATTAGCATACATTTTTCTTTTTTCTCTGGCTATTTTTGTTCTGAACTCTAATAGTCTTTCACAAGAATTACAATTAATTATTCTTTTATTTAAAACTAATAGACTTTTATTATTATATTTTTCCATTAANATTAATAAATATTAATAATCTAAGGAGGTCAATTATGAAATTCTTTGTAATAGGAAAAAGAAAAGAAACTATCACATCTGAACAATTTGCAGAATATTTAGATCTTGAAGCAGAAATGGCAATTCAGCTATTTAGAGAAGAGTTTATAAGAGAGTTATACTCTATAAAAGGAGGAAAAGGTGCTTGCATGGTGATTGAGGCAAAGGATGAAAATGAAATAAAAGAAAAGTTAAGCGTCCTTCCTTTTGTTAAAAATAATTATTTAGATATTGATATAATAGAGGTAAAACCTTACAGAGGTTTTATGTAATTTTTATTATGGANTACAAGGTAAATAGTTTAATAATCAATAAAAAAAAATTTAAATGTGTAATTCAAGGAGAAGGACCATTAGTATTATTAGTCCATGGGTGGCCAGAAACATGGGTGTCATGGAAAAAACAAATTAGCTTAATTTCAGGATTAGGATTTATGGTGTGTGCCTTTAATACAAGAGGTTATGGAGGTAGTTTATGTCCTAAAAATATAAGCGATTATGCATTAAAATTCTTTATGGAAGATATATTAGATATTATTTCTTTCTTTAAAAAAGATAAAGCTATCCTTATTGGCCATGATTGGGGGGCACCTATTTGTTGGACCACAGCTGCATATCATAAAGAAAAAGTTTCTGGTGTAATTGGATTAAGTGTTCCTTTTACAAGAAGAGGAAAGATTTCTAGTACAAAACTTTGGAAAAACCTATATAAAAATATATTCTTTTACCAAAACTACTTTCAAAAAATAGATATTCCTGAAAATGAACTTGAGAGAGATGTTTNTATATCCTTACAAAAAATTTATTATTGGTGTTCAGCTGAGGGCTATAAAGATAAAATTAAGACTTCAAAAAATATAAACAGTGGCCTTCTTGATGAAATTCCATTGCCGAATGATAAGCTTAAGTGGTTAAATAATGAAAATTTACAGTCTATGGTATCAGATTTCAGTGAGTCTGGCTTTAAAGGATCTCTAAACAGATACAGAGCGCAGGAAATTGATTGGCAAGAACTAAAAGATTTAGATAAACTATCTATTATTCCACCNAGCCTTTTTATTGGTGGGGAATTTGACCCTGTAAGGAGGTTTATAAAAGATTATGATGCATACAAAAACGCTGGAAANTTTTGTGAAAATTTTAAAGGATGTCNTATAATTAATGATGCCGGACACTGGGTTCAACAGGAAAAACCTGATGCTGTTAATAATATAATTAAAAAATTTTTAATTGATTTAAAAGTTTAATCTAGAAACCAGTTCATTCTATCTTGCCCAAAAAAAAGTTCATTATCAACTATAAATGAAGGAACTCCAAATAAACCTAGTTCTACTGCTTTTGACGTAGCAACTTTAAGTTCATCTTTTATTTCTTGGTTTTCCACAGCATCTAAAAAATCTTGACTTTCTAGGCCTCCATTTTTTAATGCATTANTAATNTTATCTGGCTCAGATAAATTTTTGTTAAACTCCCACATAGATCTGAACATTATTTGATTATATTTTTCAATTAAATTTTTTTTCTTAGCATAAATTGCCCCCCTCATCAGGTATAAAGTATTNACTGGGAAAGCCTCATTCATTTTAAAATCNACATTATATTTTTTGGCNAACATNCTAATATCANTNAACATCCATTTAGCTTTTGCGGGNACTGCTCCAGGAGGTTTATTATCCGTTGCTTTAAAAATTCCACCTAATAAAACAGGAAAGTAAGATACGTGATAATTTGTCTTATCAAGTTCTTTTAATTGAGTCCAAGCTAAATATGCTGTAGGACTTCCATAATCATAATAAAAATCTATACTTTTCATAATATATCTATACTTTCTTTATAACTAATATTTTATATCATTATGAAAAAAAAATTGCAAATACCTAAAGGCTTTAAACCATACAAAACTATTGAGGGGAAATTTGCAGCATATATTGGACCATACTTTCTTAAAAAAAAATTTCCTAATACTATTTTTGGTGCTTATGTAGAAAACTATCAATGTAATTTAAATGAAGTGGCACATGGAGGTTTCTTAATGGCATATGCTGATTCAGTAGGAGGTTTTTTCGCTTACAATACAGTAAAAAAAGGAATTGTGACAATAAATTTAAATTCTCAATTTATTAGGCCTGCTCCTTTGGGTTCTTGGTTAGAAGCTACTGGTGAAGTAAAAAAATATGGAAAAAGGTTAGTTTTTGTAAATATTGATATGTATATAAAAAAACAGTTAGTTTTTTCTTCTACTGGTACCTGGCAAATAATAAATATTGATAAACAACAAATTTAATGTAAAAATGTAAGAAAATGGAGACTTTTAATGAATAATTTAAAAATTTTTTTAATAACTATATTTAGTTTAATTTTTTTAGTTGCTTGTGAAAAAAAAGAAACAAGTAATCCAATAAAAATAGCGGCAATTGAGCCTTTATCAGGGCCCTACGCTGCTGTAGGCCAAGATATTATTGATATTGTTACTTATGCAGCATCAGTAGTAAATAAAAATGGTGGAATAAATGGTAGAATGATAGAAATTGTTCCAATGGACAACGCTATGAAGGCAGAGAAAACTACGGAATTATTAAGAAAAGCAATTGATGATGGAATTAGGTTTGTTACACAAGGNGGAGGATCAAGCCACGCTCTTAATATTATTAAACAATTAGAAAAATACAATTCTAGAAACCCCGGAAAAGAAGTATTGTTTTTAAATCATTCAGCTGTAACTACTAGTTTTACCAATGAAAATTGTACTTTTTATCATTTTAGGTTTGACTCAAATGTTGATATGAAGGTAGCAGGATTGGTTTCACATATGTCTAAAGACAATTCAATAAAAAAGGTATACCTCTTTAATCAAAATTATGTTTATGGGCAAACATTTAAAGATGCAGCCACTAGAATGCTGACGAAAAATGCTCCAAATATTGATATTGTTGGCGATGAGCTAATTCCACCTTTTGGTAAAGTCCAAGATTTTAATCCTTATGTTACTAAAATTAAACTAAGTGGAGCAGATACTGTTTTAACTGGTAATTGGGGACCAGATGCTTATAGATTTGTCAATGCACTGAAAGATGCTGGTTTAAAGGTAAAACTATTTGGAATTTATATTTCTCAACCAGCTGGAATNGCTGCAATGGAAAAAAACCTGCTTTTCAATGATGTAATAGTGGTAAAAGAATTTAATCCGACAAATTCTAATGCTCCATCTTGGTACAAAGAATATGAAAAAGGTCACATTGAAGCTGCTGGGTTTACTCCAGATGCAGATAGAATACGTTTTATGTTTGAAATGTTAAAGTCTGCAATTGAAAAAACAAACTCTTTTGATCCTAAGGATATTGCTTATACTTTAGAAGGAATGGAAGCAAAAAGTATTGATGGAGGAAAAGCAGTAATGAGAAAGGATGACCATCAAATGCATTTTGATATGCAAGCTCTGTTAGTTTCACCAAAAGCTGAACAATCATTGATGTATAGGGGACAAGATTTCGATATGTCTTATGTAAATGTGGGAAATATTCCGATGGAAGATATCACTCTTGATACTACATGCAATATGAAAAGACCCTAACAGATAGGTTTTAAATGTCTATTGAAGTTTTACTGTTTATTCTATTTAANGGGCTTCTGTATGGTATGTTCCTATTTATGCTCTCAAGCGGACTAACGTTAATTTTTGGCATGATGGGAATTCTAAACTTTGCTCATGCCTCTTTTTTTATGATAGGAGCTTATCTTGGATATCAAATAAGCTTTTATAGTAGTTTTTGGTTAGCTTTACTTTTTGCACCTATTATTGTTGGTTTTATGGGGGCCTTGGTAGAGAAATATGGGTTAAGAAATGTTCATAAATATGGACACATCGCAGAGTTACTTTTTACTTTTGGTTTATTTTATATTATAGAAGAAATTGTTCAAATGATTTGGGGTAAAACTCCTGTGTCCTATAAAGTACCCGAACTGTTAAACTTTCCTTTAATTCAAGTTAGTGGGATGGCTTATCCAGCCTATAGTATGTTCAGGTTAGTTTTATCTGTTTTAATCTTCATAGCCATTTATAGAATTTTAGCAAAAACTAAAACTGGATTAATTATAAAAGCATCATTAACAAATCCAGAAATGGTAGCAGCACTTGGACATAACGTTCCTAGAGTATTTAGTAATGTTTTTGGCTTTGGGTGCGGNCTTGCAGGATTAGCTGGGGTANTGGCAGGAAATGTTATCGGAACTGAACCTTCTATGGCGCTCCTATTAGGACCAATCGTTTTTGTAGTAGTAGTTACTGGAGGGCTGGGTTCAATAAAAGGAGCTTTAGTTGCATCTATAATTATTGGGTTAATGCAAACTGCTGCTGTTTCGTTAGAATTTAATTTAAATAATATATTTAAATATTTAGGCTATAATATTGATAT